>CANKON010000076.1 GCA_947484105.1 Methylococcaceae bacterium
ATTAGCTATAATGGTGCCCAGGGGCGGAATCGAACCGTCGACACAAGGATTTTCAATCCTTTGCTCTACCGACTGAGCTACCTGGGCTTTTGAACAGATAAAACGGGGAAATTTTTGATGGTGCCCAGGGGCGGAATCGAACCGTCGACACAAGGATTTTCAATCCTTTGCTCTACCGACTGAGCTACCTGGGCATCGCTTGTAAAAGAGGGTGTATTAAACTCGATTAGTTAGATTTCGTCAATCAATAATGTGATTTTTAACAACACTAACCGCTTGATTCGAGTAAAATCGTCCGCCTTAACATCGGTACTGACTCAATTCAGACAGGTTGAAATTTTTATGGAATACAAACAATGGATTACGACTTACTCATCGTAGGTAGTGGATTGGCTGGCAATTGTTTAGCCTTAGCACTGAAAAATAGTGGCTTAAAAATTGCTCTTATCGAAGCACAAGAACGTAGCGTTTTACAGCACGCTGCCTTAGGCGATAGAGCGTTAGCCTTGGCAGCGGGAACAGTCGATGCGTTGAAAGCCTTAAATCTCTGGCAAGGAATTGAACATGCTGCTACGCCAATTGAACAAATTCACATTTCAGATAAAGGACATTTTGGCAAAGCGCGTTTATCGGCACAAAAAGAAAATGTCGCAGCATTAGGTTTTGTCATTACCGCACGAGATTTAGAAACGCATATTGCCGATCAAATTGCCGCTGCTGAAAACGTGACGCTTTATTGTCCTGCGCGAGTTATAAGTTTAATGGCTGACGAAAATGCAGTGTTTATCAGTTTAAAACACCTCGACGAATCATTAAATCTGACTGCGAAATTAGTGGTCGGTGCCGACGGAGGGCAATCTTCGGTGCGGCAGTTATTGAACATTGAACAACACGTTTCTGATTACGGACAAACCGCATTAGTCACAACAATCACCGCATCAAAACCCCATCACAATGTCGCTTACGAACGTTTTACCGCTTCAGGACCGCTCGCATTATTACCGATGAAAACAAATGATTGTGCCGTGGTTTGGACACGAAAAACGGACGAAGCAGAATCGTTAATGCTCGGTAGCGAATCCGATTTTATGGCGCAATTGCAACGCTGTTTTGGCTGGAGATTAGGTGAGTTGAAATTAAACGCACCACGCCGCGCCTTTCCATTGTCATTGATTCGTGCCAATTCAATGATTTCGCCCCGCGCGGTAATTATCGGCAACGCGGCACACCAATTACATCCCGTTGCAGGACAAGGTTTCAATTTAGGTTTGCGGGATGTGGTGGTTTTAGCTGAAATGCTGCCATTACAAAACGAAATAGGTGATATTGGCGCAACTGAATTTTTAAAACGTTTTTCACAAACACGTCAAACTGACCAATCGCGTACAATTCACTTTACCAATGCAGTGGTGCAAATTTTTTCGAATGAATGGCTTGCGTTAGCCGCCGCCCGAAATATTGGTTTGGCATTGCTAGACGTACTGCCATTTGCCAAAACGGTATTAGCGCGACATGCAATGGGTTATCAGCGGTAATTTTCTATTTTTCAAAGGATAAAAACATGGCAGAAATTTTTTTTGTATTAACCGTAATTTATGCGGCGTATGTAATTTTTAGCGTCGTCAGTGACACTAAAAAGCCTAAAATCATCGATGACAGCGCACCTGCAATGATGTCTGTGACGAATTCAAAACCGCTAATTCCTGAAAAAATAATGGCGCAACCCTTGGTTAAACCTGCTCAGAAAACAGCGAAAATGCCAGCAACAAAAACAGGTTTAAAAAATCCACAAACGGGCGAAATTGCAACCAGTTATACCAATTATCGTTTTATGAAACGTTGGATTAAAGAAGCGTTAGTTTCAGAAGGTTTGCTCGAAAAAAATTACAAAAATAATGAGCTAACTGCTGAAATTGAAATCAAAATTAAAAACGCTATAGCGATTTTGGAAGGGCTTGAACGTTATCAAGTTTAGAATATTGAACACCAACAAGCACTCACAGAGATTTTATGACTCCTCAGCAACGTAAAAATAGACAACTCATTATTGGAATTTTCGCCTTATCCATTATTCCGTTTAGCATTGCGTGGTTTTTGGCGAAAAACCCCGAACTATTAACGCCGTCAGCAACCAATCACGGGCATTTAATCACGCCTATTATCACGACGGAACGTTCTAATTTTCAAGGTTTTGACACTTTTTCGCAGGACAATTTAAAAGAACTCGAAGCGCATTGGTTAATTGTAAATGTGATTCCGAAAACAGACTGTGGCGAAGTTTGTTTGGATGCAATTCACAAAAGTCGGCAGTTACGTTTAATGTTGAATAAAGAATTGGTGCGAACACGTCGTGCTGTGTTGGTTTTGGATTCAAGCGTTTCACAAGAAGCCGCAACGAATTGGTGGAAAGACGACGGGGATTTGTTACGATTGAAACCGAATGCCGCCGTTATTGAAAAATTAAACGGACTTTATAATGGACACATTCCCGAAGGGGCTTTGTTGCTGGTCGATCCACTTGGTAATTTTATGATGCAATACGCGCCGAATTTTAATCCGTATGACGCGAAAAGCGATTTGATGCACCTTTTAAAAATTTCACAAATTGGTTAGTAGAAAATGTTTAGAAAAATAACAGGATTTAGCATTGCATTTGCGTTGTTGATGCTTATTGGTGGCGAATGGATGCGTTTATCGCCCGTTGATTTTGGCGAATTTACCGCGCAATATCATGCGTTTTCACAAATGATGCCCATTGTGGTGACAGGACAATTATTGTTAATCAATGGCTTTTTTTGGTTATTGTTTGCGTTATATCTGCGTTTGAATCCGAAAGTCATTTTATCGCCACAACCGCAAAGCCGTTTGTTTGTACAAGTCGCGCTAGCGGTTTTGTTTATTCAAGTGCTGTTGGGGGACTGGACAACCGCAAATCATGCGGCGTTAGCGTGTCGTGGTTTTCCGCAATGTAACGGAACATGGTTGCCTGCGTTAAATTATGAAAACGCGCTGAATTTGTTTTATGGTTTGCAAAATCATTACAGTGGCGTTGTGGCTTATGACGCACAAATTACGCTTGCGTGGTTGCATCGTGCGGGCGCGTTATTGTGTTTCGTTATTTTGAGCGGCATCACATTTCAAGCGACTTCTTCGCCGTCGAAAACCTTACGCACAGCGGGTTTGTGGCTGAGTGGATTGTTATTTTTACAAATCAGTTTAAGCATTCTTTCAATTAAATTTGAGTTGCCTTGGTGGATGACGGTGATTCACGCAACCTTGGCGACATTGTTAATGCTGCCGCTGATTGCGATTCATTTTTACAGTAAATACGATTTTCCTGTTTCGAAAGAAATTGAAACTGAAAAAACCGAATTACCTGTTACTGAAATCGTCGTAGATTCATTATACGGACGTTTAAAATCTCAATTACAACGTACTCGAAATGGATTAGGCGGTGTATTTTCGACGTTGTCATTATCGAAAACGATTAACGACGATTTGCTAGGTGAAATCGAAGCCAATTTGTTAATGGCAGACGTTGGCGTTGAAGCGACGAGCGCGATTATTGCTAAATTAAATGAACGTGTGACCCGTTCAGAACTCAAAGATAGCGCGGCATTGGAAGCTATTTTAAAAGAAGAATTACTTGAAATTTTGCGCCCTTGCAGTGTCAATTTAACGATTCCAAAACAAGACAAACCGTTTGTAATTTTAGTCGTCGGCGTAAATGGTGCGGGCAAAACGACGACGATTGGCAAATTGGCAAACCGTTTAAAAATGCAAGGTCACAGCGTCATGCTTGCCGCTGGCGATACATTCCGAGCTGCCGCCGTTGAACAATTGCAAACGTGGGGCGAACGCAATCATATTCACGTTGTCGCACAACACACAGGTGCAGATTCAGCTTCTGTTATTTTTGATGCTATTCAATCCGCACAAGCTAAAGGTATTGACGTTTTAATTGCTGACACAGCGGGACGTTTGCAAACAAAATCGAATTTGATGGACGAACTTAAAAAAGTGAAACGTATTATGGCGAAACTCGATGACACTGCACCGCATGAAGTGTTGTTAGTTTTAGATGCTGGAACGGGGCAAAATGCGCTTTCACAAACTAAATTATTTAACGAAGCTGTGACGCTTACAGGTTTGACACTGACGAAATTGGACGGTACGGCAAAAGGCGGCGTGATTTTTGCGCTGGCGAAACAATTTGGTATCCCGATTCGTTTTATTGGCATTGGTGAAAGTATTGAGGATTTACAAGATTTTGATGCTGATAACTTTGTTAATGCTTTGTTTATTAAAGATTAAACGACCATGTTAAAGTTCGATAATGTAAGTATGCGTTATCCTGGTGGGGTAGGGGACGTGTTAAAGAATGTTAGTTTTCATTTGGAAAAAGGCGAAATTGCTTTTTTAACGGGGCATTCTGGCGCAGGAAAAAGTAGCTTATTCAAGCTGGTTTCAATGATAGAAAACGGGAATCGTGGACAAATTACTTTTAATAATCACAATTTAAGTCGCGTTAGGTCACGTCAAATTGCGGCTATTCGTCGAGAAATGGGACTCATTTTTCAAGATTATAAATTGCTGAATGATCGTACTGTTTTTGACAATGTGGCATTGCCTTTAATTATTATGGGTTATGGTTATAAGGAAATTAGTGGATTAGTGCGAGCAGCGTTAAGTAAAGTGAGTTTGTTAGGTAAAGAAAAAAAATTGCCACTCACATTATCGGGTGGCGAACAGCAGCGTGTTGGTATTGCTCGAGCGATTGTAAATAAACCTAAACTCATTTTAGCCGACGAGCCAACAGGAAATTTAGACCCTGAATTATCGGCAGAAATTATGATTTTGTTTGAACAATTTAAACAAGTGGGGGTAACGGTTCTAATTGCGTCACATGATATTTCGTTGATTTCAAAACTGAATCACCGCGTTTTAAAATTGGATCATGGTCAATTGATTACCGACAGTGAATAACTAGAATTTGATGAAAATTTTTGGAACAAATGATGTCTATTTCAATTGCGACTAATTTGCTAGTCGTGGATGCGTCGGAATCGGTACGAAAAGCCATTATTCAAAAATTGCGAGCATTGGGCGCACAGCGTTGTTTAGAAGCAGAAAATGGAATTGAAGCCTTAGATATTTTGAAGCAACAAACCGTAGACGTAATTTTATGTGATAGTGACTTATTGCAAATTTCAGGATTAGAATTGCTAAAAATGATTCGAACCGATGCAAAGTTGTGTTCGATTACGTTTATTTTAATTACGAATGAATCCAATCGTGATTACCTTTTAGAAGCTATTAAATATGGCGTAAGCGACGTTTTGGTTAAGCCGTATACGTTTGATTGCTTTGGTGATCATATTGAAAAAGCCATTAAAAATCCGTTAAAAACAGCTGTGCCATTAGTCACAAAAAATGATATTCCAGAAATTTTCACCAAAAAAATAGATCCTCTTACCCTTCTCATCGTCGATAATGAACCCGATTGTTTAGAACTATTATCGAAAGCCTTTCAAGATGAATACCGTATATTAACGGCAGAAAATGGCACGAAAGCCCTCGAAATTTGCGCCACAAATAAACCGCCCGATTTGGTTCTATTAAGCGTAATTATGCCTGATATGGATGGTTTTGAAGTGGCTAGACGAATGCGTGAACAGCCAAACTCTCAATATATCCCCGTGATTTTCATTACCCGATTGAATGACAATGCGTCGTTAGTGAAAGGCTTAGATTTGGGTGCAGTGGAATTTGTGACCAAACCTGTTGACATTCAAATTCTGAAATTCCAAGTCCGAAATTTCATGTACCACGTCAAATTACATAAACAGTTGCAAGGCGATTATGACGCGATGATCGAAAATGCGCGATTGCGAGATGTGATTGAAAAAATAACCTGTCACGATTTGAAAGTACCGTTAATGGGCATTGTTCATCTTGCTGAAACGATGTTGAAAAGTGGTGTGTTCAATGCCAAGCAATTGCTCATGATAGAAGAAATTGCGTTGCAAGCGGCTCAAACTATCAATCTTTCCATTGAAATTTACAAAATAGAAACAGGGAATTTTCGATTTAATCCACAACCTGTGAACATTGACACCATTTTGCAGCGACTAATTGAAACAGCTCGTGAAACCTTTCATTCAATACGGCTTGAATTTTTAAGCGACGCGGGTAAAACGCCGTCTATTGTTTTAGGCGATGCAACGCTTTGTTATTCGTTATTTCACAATTTGATCAACAACGCTTGTGAGTACGCCAATGCAAAAAGTTGTGTGACAATTTCAACCAGTCATGCAGATTCAATAAAAATAACGATTACAAATGAAGGTGTCGTTGAACCTAAATTCAGAAAAAATTTTTTTGAAAAATATCTGGATACCATCAGCACAAAATGGGGCGGGTCTTATTCAGCAAAACTTTTGGCGGAAGTTCAGCAAGGTTGCATTGCACTTGATGTTTCAGATGAGGATAATTTGACGACTGTAACCGTTTATTTACCAAAATTTGTAACGGTCTGTGTTGAGGATAATCCATCCTAAAACCAACTGCTTTACTCAACATTTAATGCCCTTTAGAATGAAGCCAATTCCCCTCTTACTTATATTCAAAAATGACTTATCCGATTGAAAAAATTCGCACCGATTTCCCGATTTTAAATGAAAAAATTCGTAATAAACCGCTCGTTTATTTAGACAACGCCGCGAGTTGTCAAAAACCACAAGCCGTTATTGATAGCATGGTGAAACTTTATAGTCACGATTATGCAAATGTGCATCGCGGTGTTCATACTTTAA
>CANKON010000077.1 GCA_947484105.1 Methylococcaceae bacterium
GGAAAAACAAATGGGTTGGATGAGGCGGCACTCGACAGATTGACCCTCACGCCCAAAGGCATTCAGGCAATGATTGACGGGCTAATTCAAGTTGCAGCCCTCCCCGACCCGATTGGTGAAATCACGGATTTAAGTTATCGTCCAAGCGGCATTCAAGTTGGGCAAATGCGCGTACCGCTGGGTGTGATTGGAATTATTTATGAATCGCGCCCAAATGTAACCGTTGATGCCGCAGCCTTGTGTTTGAAATCAGGCAATGCCTGTATTTTACGCGGTGGTTCAGAGGCAATTCATTCAAATCGTGCGATTGCCGCGTGCGTCACAAAAGGGTTACGCGAAGCAGAATTGCCCGAAGCTGCGGTTCAAATTGTAGAAACGACAGACCGTGCAGCAGTGGGCGAATTGATCACAATGAAAGAATTTGTCGATGTAATTGTGCCACGCGGTGGCAAAAGTCTTATCGAACGCATCAGCAAAGAAGCAACGATTCCTGTGATTAAACATTTGGACGGCATTTGCCACGTTTATATCGACGATAAAGCTGACATCAATAAAGCCATTCGGATTGCTGTCAACGCGAAAACACACCGTTATGGTGTTTGCAATGCGATGGAAACGTTATTGATTGCGGAAAGCATTGCGCCCAGTTGTTTGCCTCAACTTGCTGAAATTTATTACTCGAAAGGTGTTGAATTACGAGGCTGTGCAAAAACCTGTTCATTACTTCTCCAACATTGCATTCGGGCGACCGAAGAAGATTGGCAAACGGAATATCTTGCGCCCATTTTGTCGGTAAAAATCGTTGCAGGTATCGAGGAAGCCATGAACCATATTCATCAATATAGCTCACAACATACCGAATCGATTGTGACAGAAGATTACACCGTAGCACGACGATTTTTGCGTGAAGTAGATTCGAGTTCAGTTATGGTTAATGCGTCCACTCGTTTTGCCGATGGGTTTGAATACGGTTTGGGGGCAGAAATTGGTATCAGCACTGACAAATTACACGCTCGCGGTCCAGTTGGTTTAAAAGGCTTAACATCGTTGAAATATATCGTGTTAGGCGATGGGCATATTCGCGCCTAAATGCTAGGTATCTTCGGCGGCACTTTCGACCCAATTCATTACGGACATTTGCGAGCGGCGTTGGAATTGAAGGAATTATTTGAACTCGACCACGTTCGTTTGATTCCTTGCGCCCAACCTGTTCACAGAAATTTGCCGATGGCAACCGCCGATCAGCGTTTGGAAATGCTGTATTTGGCGACCGAAAATCAAACTGATTTAATTGTCGATGCCCAAGAATTAAAACGCGCTGGTGGTTCTTATTCTTTTCATACATTGACAGCCTTACGTGCTAATTATCCTGACATGCCATTACTTTTGTTTATTGGTAGCGATGCGTTTAATGACTTTACAACGTGGTTTCGTTGGCAGGAATTATTTGATTTAGCGCATATTGTCGTCATTACTCGCCCGAATTCTGAACTAAATCCATTGAACGATTTTTTCAAAATGCGCTTAACGAATGACAAGTCTCTTTTAAAAAACCAGCTTGCTGGAGGCTTATTTTTTCAACCCATCACACAATTAGCGATTTCTGCAACGGCAATTCGAGGTATGATTGCGGCACAGCAAAATCCGCGCTTTTTATTACCAGACGTGGTCATCAATTATATTAATCAACATCAGCTTTATTTTTAGGAACACAATGCAAACAGAAACACTTTTAGCCTTGGTTGAAGGCGAATTAAACGAACGCAAAGCTATCGACATGACGGTTTTAGACGTGCGTGGAAAAACCAGCTTTACCGATTACATGATTGTGGTTACAGGCACATCGAACCGCCATCTAAAATCTTTGTGCGATTATGTCGAAATGAAAGTTAAGGTAAGTGGCGCAATACCGCTCGGTATGGAAGGTGATATGACTTCAGATTGGGTGTTACTCGATTTGGGTGATGTGATTGTTCACGCGATGACGAAAGAAGCGCGGGAACATTATAAATTGGAAAGATTGTGGACGGTCGGCGATCCAATTGTTAACGTTGAAGCCGCTTAAAAATTGAAAAGGCAGGTTTAAAACCTGCCTTTTTTTATAATTTTTAACGGTAACGCACTTCCGCTTTGCCGTCACCAGCAACAATTTCACCGATTACAAACGCTGTTTCACCCAATTCACGCAGCAAATTCAATGTCGCAGCTTCATCTTCAGGTGCCACACAAATAATCATTCCCACGCCACAATTGAATGTAATCAACATATCCGCTTGTGATACATTACCGTTGCTTTGCAACCAATCAAAAATCGCAGGAAATTGCCACGATTTCAAATCAATGTTTGCATTCAATCCATCTGGAATGACACGAGGCAAATTTTCAGTCAAACCACCACCCGTGATATGCGCCAAAGCGTGAACAGGAATTTTTTTGATTAACGAAAGTAACGATTTAACGTAAATGCGTGTCGGAGCAAGCAACGTTTCGCCCAAGGTTTTTCCGTCAAACGGTTCGTCCAATGATACTTGGCTACGTTCAATAATTTTACGAATCAACGAATAACCATTGGAATGTGCGCCCGAAGAAGCCAAACCAATCAATTTATCGCCTTTGCTGACTTTGCTACCATCAAGCATTTCGGCTTTTTCGACAATGCCAACACAAAAACCTGCTAAGTCGTAATCACCATCCGCGTACATATTCGGCATTTCAGCGGTTTCGCCACCAACTAATGCCGCACCAGCAAGTTCACAACCTTTGCCAATTCCTTCAATCACGGCAGCGGCGGTATTTACATCCAATTTTCCTGTCGCAAAATAATCCAAGAAAAATAACGGTTCTGCACCTTGAACAATAATATCGTTCACGCACATTGCAACTAAATCAATGCCAACCGTGTTGTGAATGCCCGAATCAATTGCCAATCTCAATTTTGTGCCGACACCGTCTGTGCCAGAAACTAAAACGGGATTTTTATATTTATCGAGTGGTAATTCAAACAATGAACCAAAACCACCCAAACCTGCCATCACGCCAGGAATACGAGTTCTTGCCGCAATCGGTTTAAGACGTTCAACAAGCGCATTTCCAGCCGCAATATCAACGCCTGCATCTTTGTAATTTAAACCACTTTTATTTTCTTCATTCACAATATTTTCTCTTTAGTTTGAAATTTGTAACTTAGGCTTTACCGCCGTGTAGACGCATCAGCAACGCTGCTTCGTCATAACTTAAATCGGATTGACGCATCAAATCTTCAACGCCTGCGCCCTCACGAATTTTGCGAATATCAACGTTATACGGATTGTTTGCCAAATTACCATGTTGTAATCCATTCATTTTTTCAACAACACTTGCCAATTGCTGTTTTAAATCATGCAATTGTTCATGTGTTTTAGCCGTATTTTCATTAACCGATAACGCCGCAGAACACAAACCATAAACGTCGTTTTTATTGCCATTCACAATCGTAGTTAAATTTTCACACTCACGTCTTAACCGCCAAACTAAACGACCTAACCAAAGCACCGCCAAAAATGTGATGGCAAAAGCAATTACTACGATACAAAAAGCCATTAACCAAAAATTTTCAGGCAAGTTCGTCAATATGTTGGCTAGGAGTTGATTCATCCTGTTTTTCCTCGTTTTCTTCTAATCTTGAATTATTTCGATGTGGCTTGTCAGGCGTGCGATATTCATCTTTGTGGATTTTTTTCGCCTTGAATACGGGATAAGATGGGGTGATAGCTTGAATTTCTAACATGGTAGACTCCAATTTTCGCCCCACTTAATTTCATGGCGCGTTAGGGTTTCGGACTTGGCGTGCTGGACGATTGTAAATTTAATAATTTAGCGCGTTCTTCGTCGCTAGCACCGTAACGTGAAAAGGCTTGCGAAACAATCACTAATGTGACACGCCGATTTTGAAATCGTCCTTTTTCATCGCCATTATCAGCAACGGGGTGATATTCTCCAAAACCTGTTGCTGACAAACGTAGTGGATCAATGCCTGCATTTATCAATTCATGCACCACGCTGGTGGCACGCGCCGACGATAAATCCCAATTTGATCGAAAAATTGCCGTTTCAATAGGAACATTATCGGTATAACCTTCAACACTAATTGCATTCGGTAAAGGCGTAACCACATGAGCAATCATTTTAATAACATCTGCCGCTCTTTTCGATAATTGGTCACTGCCACTGGTGAAAAGTAACTCGCTGCTCATTTGTAACTCAACCCAAAAATCGTGTTTTGTGACAGACACCAAATTTTCTTTGATCATTAGTGCTAACACTTGTTCAAATTCCTTTGAGGCATTAGCCAGTTTTTCACGTTCTTGCATAATCGCGTCACTTAATTCACGACGTTTTTCAAGTTCTGCGTAGGGTTCACTTTCCAACGGAGGTGGTGTGGCAACGGTGGGCGGTTGTTCAAAAAGTTTCACGGGTTCCGTTAAACGTTCTTTTTCCAACATAGAACTGATGGTGAAAGCTTGAGACAACGCGGTTGATAAGGTTTTATATTTTCCTTCGTTTAAGGAAGAAATTGAATACATCACCACAAAAAATGCAAACAATAACGTCACAAAATCGGCGTAAGACACCATCCAGCGTTCGGTATTTGTGTGTTCCTCAACTTTATTTTTTTTTCGACGTGCCATAATCAATGATTCACATAACTGCTTAGTTTGATTTCGATGATGCGAGGATTTTCGCCGACAGAAATGGAGTTAAAGCCTTCGATTAGCATTTCACGCCCTTGTGACATTGCTAAAACGTGTGTTTTAAGTTTTCCAGCGGTAGGTAAGAAAAGTAAGTTTGCCGAGCCAACACCGTAAACGGTTGCAACGAAAGCGGTTGCAATCCCTGCTCCAAGCGACGCAGGATCCGCAAGATTTTGCATCACATGAATCAAGCCCAAAACGGCACCGATAATTCCAATAGTCGGCGCATAACCTCCCATTGCTTCAAAAACTTTTGCGGCTTGTAATTCTTGAGATTCAATGGAATTCAGTTCAAGTTCTAAAATGTCACGCATGACTGCTGGCTGACAGCCATCAACTAACAATTGCAAGCCCAATTTTAGGAATTCATCTTCTTCGGTTTCCATTTGTGACTCAAGACTTAATAATCCGTTTTTACGCGCCAACACAGAAAAATTAACAATTTTTTCGCTTTGTTCAACTAAATTTTGCGTCGGTGGATGGAATACCCAAGGCAACATTTGAAGGGCTTTTTTGACTAATTTGAGCGGTGTTTGTAATAACGCTGCGCCAATCGTGCCACCGAAGACAATAAGAAAGGCGGGGAAGTTAACTAATGAGTCAACATGCCCGCCTTCTACTATCATTCCCGTTAAAATTGCCGCAATCGCGCCGATAATTCCAACAATGCTTAAAATATCCATTCGTTATGCCTATACATTATTTGCGCTAGAAACACGCACCGTATCGGCTAACGTGTTAAGTGTTAATCATTATTTATCCAATCGCCAAGCCTAGAACGTAGTCGTATCACAGCTTGCGAGCTTATTTGACTGACTCGTGATTCGGTAAGATTTAAAATTTGTCCAATTTCGCGTAAATTCAATTCATCGTTGTAATACAGGGAAATAATCAAACGTTCACGTTCTGGCAAACTGCCAATCGCGTTACTTAATGCCTGTTGAAACCCCTCACGAGCTATACTTTCTAATGGTGCTTCTGCAATCCCCGACGACTCTTCGAGGTAATTATCACCAGTTTGCGCTAATTCTTCAATACTGAACACGCGACAATTGCTTGAATCTTGCAGAATGTGGTTGTATTCGTCAAGACTAATGCCTAGATATTCGGCAACATCACTGTCTTTTGCTGCCGTTCCTGTTTGATTTTCAATGGTGCGAATCGCATCACTAATAAACCGCGATTTTTTATAAACAGAACGGGGAACCCAATCGCAACGGCGAACTTCATCAAGCATTGAACCCCGAATCCGAATTCCCGCGTAAGTATCAAAACTCGCGCCTTTGCCCGAATCGTAATTTTTCATCGACTCTAACAAGCCAAGCATTCCAGCTTGAATTAAATCATCAACTTGAACCGAATCAGGCAATTTACTCAATAAATGGTACGCGATACGTTTAACCAGCGGTGCGTGCTGCATGATTTGCGCGTCGATACCGCCAATTTGAACAGAACTGTACATCGCTACGGCACTCATGCGGCATCCTTTTGAGCATATTTAACCATTCGCTCAATGAAAAATTCGATATAACCACCTGCTTGTGTTTTCAGTGGCCAGTTATCAATTTTGGTTGCAATGGCTTTCATGGCTTGTGCGGATTTACTGCGAGGAAAACCAATCACAACAGGCGTTTGTTTCTGAACAGATTGGCGCAAGTATTCGTCATAAGGCACGGCACCAGCAAATTGCAATGTGACATCTAAATAATTGTCAGTGACTTTGTTTAGCTTTTGAAAGAGTGCTTTGCCCTGTTGCGCTGATTGCACCATATTCGTGATGATGTGAAAACTGTTGCAACCGTAATCTCGATTTAATAATTTTATAAACGCATACGCATCCGTTAAAGATGTCGGTTCGTCACAAATTACAATGATGATTTCTTGACACGCTCGTGAAAAGTTGACCACACTCGCCGAAATCCCCGCCGCCGTATCCACAATTAACACGTCAATTTGTTGATCAATTTCACTGAAAGCACGAATCACAGCGGCTTGTTCGATGGTCGAAAGCTCGGTCATTTTCTGAATGCCTGACGCGCCTGGAATCAGTTTTAAACCTGACGGCGCA
>CANKON010000078.1 GCA_947484105.1 Methylococcaceae bacterium
GCTTCGTAGGACCTACGCAGTACATCGAGCGGGAGAGGAATATCAATGACCACCACAAACCAGGTGTTTAAATAAGGTGCAAATAAAATTTCGCATAATGTTAATTATGTTAAATAAATAATGATTCGTCATTAAGTGCCATGCCATAAAATTTAAAGTTGTTTATTTTCAATAAAACGAACTTCAAAAATCATGAAATCCTACATCTTGTGATTATTTTGAATATACAATCTACATATTGCGATAAGCACATTTTTAACGTTAATCTCTGCATTCCGCAAAACGCCCATTACTCCCCTATTCCGCTCAAAGGTAATCCAAAATGCTCGTAGTAAAACGAAACGGCGAACCCCAAAAAATCGCCATCGATAAAATTCACAAAGCTGTCGAATGGGCAAGTCAAGATTTAGACGTGTCACTTTCTGAAATCGAAACTGGCGCACATATTCAATTCTTCGATGGCATTAAAACAGCCCAAATTCACACGGCTCTTGTTAACAGTGCCGCCAGTTTAATTGACGTGGGTAAAACCGATTACGAATTTGCCGCTGCCCGTTTGTTGTTGCAACAAATTTACAAAGAAGTCACGCAAGACACGTTTTATCCCGCTTTGAGTGATTATATTTCAAAAGCCATTTCGATAGAAAAAGTGAAACCTGAAATGCAATCGTTTGATTTGGAAGTATTAAATGCTGCGATTGACGTTTCACGCGACAATTTGTTCAAGTATTTAGGTATGCAAACCGTTTATGACCGCTATTTATTGCGTGATAGCGATTACAAACTCATTGAAATGCCTCAACATTTTTGGATGCGCGTCGCAATGGGAATCGCCTTAAACGAAACACCCGAAACGCGCACAAAATGGGCAATCGAATTTTACAACGTGCTTTCAAAGTTTGAATTTATCAGTTCAACGCCAACGCTTTTCAATTCAGGCACAAAATTTTCGCAAATGTCGTCATGTTTTGTTACAACAACCGACGATTCGATTTGGGAAGAACAAGAAGGCGTAAATTTCGGCAAAGGCATTTTTGCGACCATGACCGAATGTGCGTTGTACTCAAAATTCGCAGGCGGCATAGGTACGGACTGGACGCGAGTTCGGTGCGCGGGTTCTGAAATCAAATCTACCAACGGTATCAGCTCGGGCATTATTCCCTACTTAAAAGTTTTCAACGATACCGCAGTTGGCGTAAATCAATCGGGCAAGCGCAATGGTTCGTTCGCGGCGTATTTAGAACCTTGGCACGGTGACATTGAACGTTTCATCAATTTGAAAAAACCGAATGGTGACGAACGTTTAAGAGCGCGTGAAATTTTCCCGTACATTTGGGCAAATGATTTGTTTATGAAGCGGGTGAAAAATCGTGAAAGTTGGTCGTTATTTTGCTCACACAAAAATCCCGAATTATGCGAAACCTACGGCGAGGAATTTGAACGTGCTTATTTCGCCGCTGAAGGTCGTGGCGACGCAGTTAAAGTTATCGACGCAATGGAATTATGGAAAGGCATTATTACCGCGTTGGTCGAATCAGGTGCGCCGTTAATTACCTTCAAAGACGAGCACAATCGCCGCAATCCCCAAAATCACGTTGGTGTCATCCGCAGCTCAAATTTGTGCAGTGAAATCAGTTTAAACACTAGCGACGATGAATCTGCCGTTTGTAATTTAGGTTCGATTAACGTGTCAGTTTGTAATCAAGCGGATTTTCCGCGTGTGATTCCGATTGCAATGCGAATGCTAGACAATGTAATTGATTTGAATTTCTACCCTACTGAAAAAGCACGTCGTTCTAATTTGAAACATCGCCCTATCGGTTTGGGTTTGATGGGTTGGACGGATTACATTATTTCGCAAGGCATCGATTGGGAGTCAAACGAACATTTGCGAATGACGGATTATGTTTTTGAAGATTTTTCGTATTGGGCAATTAAATCGTCGATGGAAATTGCAAAAGAAAAAGGTCGTTACACGAGTTACGACGGTTCAAAATGGTCGCGTGGCATTTTACCGATTGATACGGCGAGAAATTTACCCAAAGAATGGCGACATTCCAGTGTATCGCAAGAAGCGTGGGAAAATTTACGTTTTGAAATTAAACAACACGGAATGCGTAATTCAAATTGTATGGCAATCGCACCTACAGCAACGATTGCAAATATCGTCGGCACAACGCCTTGCATCGAACCGATTTACAAGCAAGTTTTTGTGAAAGAAAATAAATCGGGTAAATTTAAAGTGGTTGATCCCGCGATGCGTCATAATCGTCCAGAATTATGCAAAACGGCATTTGAAATTGATCAAGATTGGTTGATTAAAGCGGCGGCTGTTCGTCAAAAATATATTGATCAATCGCAATCTGTGAATTTATTTAAAAAAGCGAATGTAAAAGGCAATGTGATTTCAGATTGGTATTTCTTGGCGTGGGAATTAGGCTTGAAATCAACCTATTATTTGAAACAGCAAATTTCTGAATTATCTTACGAAGAAGTGATTAAAAGTGAACCTGAAACGAATTTCTGTTCAATTGATAATCCTGACTGTGAATCTTGCCAGTAACAACTAATTTTAATTTGAGAAAAAACATGAGTGAAAAACGTTTTAGCATCAACGACAGAAAGCTAATCAACGGTCCTGTTAATAACTTGATGCAAATTCGCCCTGTCAAATACAGTTGGGCGATGCAACTTTTAGAGCAGCAACAAAATAATGCGTGGGATCAACGTGAAGTTGATTTGTCGGAAGACGCGAAACAATACGCAACGGGACTTTTGACCGAAGGCAATTTGAATTCGTACAAAAAAGCGTTGGCATTTTTGAGTAATTTAGACGGTATTCAACTTAATAATTTGACCAAAAATATCGGCAAACACATTACGTCGCCCGAAGTTTCAATGTGTATCACGCGCCAAGCGTGGGAAGAAGCGCAACACGTTTTGTCTTACGCGCAAATAATTGAATCAATTGGTTTTGATCCCGAAGAAATTTATTGGATGTTCGACACTGACCCTGTTTTGGCAGAAAAAAACGAATACATTACGCGCTCATCAGAAATTTTAGGAACAGGTTTTTCAGAAGAAAATTTCATTAAAGCCGTCGTGGCAAATATCGCGCTCGAAGGCATTTATTTCTTCAATGGATTTTTGACGTTTTACACCTTGGAACGTCAAGGCTTGATGAAAAATAGCGCGAAAATGATTCAACTTATTCAACGTGACGAAGAAGTACATTTGCATTTATTTACGAATATGTGGAAAACGCTGCGTCAAGAATTGCCGCACGTTTTCACGGACAAATTGATTGCGGAATGCCGCGAGTTAATTCACCTCGCTGCGCAACACGAAATCGCGTGGGGGAAATACATTATTCAAGATGGCGTTTTAGGTTTGACCGATACGATTATCGAAGGTTTTATTCAAAATTTAGCCGATAAACGCCTTGAATCGATTGGTTTAGATATTTTATATGGCGTAAAAAATCCGATTACTTGGTTTGACGATGCGAGCAAAATCAATCTCGGTGAAACCAATTTCTTTGAAGGTAAAAATGCGTCTTACGTTGCAGGTGGAAGTTTAGAATGGGATTAGAAATTCAAAATGGCAGAGTTATTGATGCGACAAACAATCTGGATTTTGTTGGCGATATTTATATTCAAGATGGCAAAATCGTTGCGTTCAATGACGCGCCTTTGAATTTTCAAGCGGATGAAACCATTGACGCAACGGGGCAAATCGTTTGCGCGGGATTTGTTGATTTAAGTGTTCGTTTGCAAAATGTCGCAAAAGAAAGTGTGGTTGCCGCAAGTGCGGGCGTAACAAGTTTTTGTGTGCAGCCCGACATTAAACCGATTATCGACACTCCCGAAGTTGTGAAGCATTTAAAAGATTCGGCGAAATCGGCGCAGGCGCATTTCATTGGCGCGTTGACGCAAAAACTCGAAGGCAACGAATTGAGTTCAATGTTATCGTTGAAACAAGCGGGTTGCATTGCCGTCAGTAATGGGAATTTTCCTGTGAAAAATTTGCTGATTTTACGCCGCGCAATGGAATATGCGGCGAGTCATGATTTGCTGTTTGTTTATCGCCCTAATGAATTTAGTTTGAGCAACGGTGGTTGCGCTCACGAAGGCGAAATGGCGACGCGCTACGGTTTACCGAGTATTCCCGAAGCAGCCGAAACTATTGCCCTTGAGCAATGTTTAGAACTTGTAGAATTAACAGGTTGTCGCGTGCATTTTGGACAACTTAGCTCAAAACGCGCCGTGATTAAATTGCAGCAGGCGAAAAAATACGGGTTGAATGTCACTGCCGACGTGTCAATTCACCAATTACATTTGACTGAAAATGATGTAATTCCGTTTGATAGCAATTATCACGTTGTGCCACCATTTCGTAGCCGCGAAGATTGTGAATTCTTACGCGCGGGTTTGTTAAATGGCACTATTGACGCAATTTGCAGCGATCATCAACCGCATTTGTTAGATTCAAAACTTGCTGCATTTCCTGAAACCAAAGCGGGTATTTCGTCATTAGAAACGCTTTTACCGTTGTTGTTAAAATTAGTTTCTGAAAACGTCATTGATTTAGCGCAAGGTTTAGCGTTATTGAATGCGAAACCTGCAAAAATCGTAGATTTAAAAGCAGGCTCAATTGCGATTGATTCACCCGCTGACATTTGTATTTTTGACCCGAATTTGGAATGGGAAGTGAATTCGTCAACGTGGAAATCCGAAGGAATTAACACGCCTTTTTGGGAACAAATGTTAAAAGGACGTGTAACGCATACAATTCAAGCTGGCAAAGTGATTTTTAAACGCGCTTAAACATAACATCCCAAACGCCATGTCCCAAACGAATGCCGCGCTGTTCAAATTTTGTGAGCGGTCGATAATCAGGACGTTCACAAAAAGTCTGCGTCGGACTTAAATTTTCAAAGTTTGGCGCACGATTCAAAATTTCAAGCATCCATTCAGCATAATTTTCCCAATCGGTTGCCGTATGAAAATAACCATTTGTTGCAATTTTTCGTGCTAATAATTCCACAAAACTATCGCGTACAATGCGTCGTTTATGGTGTTTCTTTTTGTGCCAAGGATCTGGAAAAAATAAATGTAAACCCGCCAAACTCCCATTCGGTACACGTTGTTCTAAAATTTCAATCGCATCGTGGCAATAAATTCGCACATTTGTAAGCTGCATTTCGTCAATTTTCATCAACAAATGCCCAACGCCAGGACGATGCACTTCGATACCGAGGTAATTTTTATCGGGATTTTCAGCCGCCATTTTTGCCAAACTGTCGCCATTTCCGAACCCAATTTCGACAATCAGCGGCGCATCATTGCCAAAAATTTCGGCAAAATTCACGTTAACTTTTGGGTCAAGACAAAAACGTTCCCAATGATTTTCTAATGCGAAATTTTGTCCTGGGGTGACGCGCCCTTTGCGACGTACAAAACTTTTAATACGTTCAGGGTCAATATATTCAACTGTCATAAAAATAAAATAAAAATGTGAAAAATAAGATTAAACAACGGCTTTCGCTTGCAAATCCGCGTGATAAGAAGAACGAACTAACGGCGCACTGGCAACTTGTTTGAATCCTAGTGATTTTGCAATGTCAGCGTAACGGTCAAATTGTTCGGGAGTGACGTATTCTTCAACTGCTAAATGTGCCTTGCTGGGTTGTAAATACTGCCCTAACGTCAACATCGAACAACCCACAGCAAGCAAATCTTTCATCACTTGCACCACTTCATTTTCAGTTTCACCAATGCCAAGCATCAAACCTGATTTTGTTGGGATTTCAGGTTTAACGTCATGAAACTGACGGAACAATTCCAACGAACCGTCATAATCTGCACCAGGTCGGGCTTTCGCGTACAAACGCGGCACGGTTTCCATGTTGTGGTTAAAAACGTCACAAGGTTGGGCGGCGAGAATTTCAACTGCTTTTTCCATTCGACCACGAAAATCTGGCACGAGAATTTCAATTTTTGTGCTGGGTGTTTGTTGGCGAATTTCTTGGATGCAATCTGCAAAATGCCCCGCGCCACCATCACGCAAATCATCTCGATTCACCGACGTAATCACCACATATTTCAACGCCATTTTCTGTACCGCTTCGGCAAGTTGACGCGGTTCATTTTCATCGAGTGGCTTTGGTTTTCCGTGTGCCACATCACAAAACGGACAGCGGCGTGTACACAAATCGCCCATAATCATAAAAGTGGCTGTACCGTGTTTGAAACATTCTGCCAGATTTGGACACGCTGCTTCTTCGCAAACGGTGTGCAACTTACTTTCACGCAAAAGCTGTTTGATTTTTGCGGTTTCTTGTCCTGACGGTAATTTAATGCGTATCCATTCAGGTTTGCGAAGCGTGGTTTCTTTTTGTTCAACTTTGATGGGAATCCGCGCCAATTTTTCACTGTTACGTTGATGCGTTTCGGGTGTGGCGCGGGATGGAGCTTGATAATCAGTCATTCAAATTTTTTAATAAGTTAGAAGCACAAGTTTGGGCAAGTTCGTTGGTGTCAATAATAATGCCAAAATCCGCCAGTTGCGTCATTTGCAAATCCGCATAACCACACGGATTAATAAATCCAAATGGCGTTAAATCCATGTTGTTATTCAAACTCAACCCGTGATAACAGCCATTTTTTTTGATTCGCAAACCAATCGAACCGATTTTTTTATTTTCAACATAAACGCCTCGTGCATCAGCAC
>CANKON010000079.1 GCA_947484105.1 Methylococcaceae bacterium
ATGGCTTCCGACGTACTTGCGGTTAAATTTGCATCTTTTAACAAATTCGCAATGCCTAATGTTGCACCTTCGATTTTTAATTCGATTTCTGGCATTTCGTCTGGAATTGCGCCACGTTGAAAACGTGCTTCAAAATTTTCTAATGCTTTAATTGCCGCCGCTTCATCGTGAAAACGGGCGATAATTTCTTGTGCGAGTTTAAATTTATAATCGCGTGGATTTGCGCCGTTTTGACATTCTTCATTAAATGTCGCAATTTCGGACATAGGACGAAAACTCAATAATTCAAAATAACGCCACATCAATTCATCACTGATTGACATAATTTTGCCAAACATTTCGTCTGGCGCGTCTGCGATTCCAATGTAATTGTTGAGTGATTTTGACATTTTTTGCACGCCGTCCAGCCCTTCTAAAATCGGCATTGTCATGACGACTTGCGGTTTTTGTCCAAACGCTTCTTGTAATTGTCGTCCCATTAACAAATTGAATTTCTGGTCTGTTCCGCCCAATTCGACATCGGCTTTCATCGCAACAGAATCGTAACCTTGAATTAACGGATACAAAAATTCATGAATCGCAATCGACTGATTATTCGTGAAACGTTTATGGAAATCATCACGTTCGAGCATTCGCGCAACGGTATTTTTTGCCGCAAGTTGAATCAATTCTGCCGAAGACATTTCATTCATCCAGGTTGAATTGAACATCACGGTGGTTTTTTCTGGGTCGAGAATTTTAAAAATTTGTGCTTGATACGTTTCCGCATTTGCCGCGACTTCTTCACGAGTCAACGGTTTGCGTGTGACATTTTTACCCGTTGGGTCACCAATCATGCCCGTGAAATCGCCAATCAAAAATAAAATTTCGTGTCCCGCATCTTGAAATTGTTTCAGTTTGTTAATTAAAACAGTGTGTCCTAAATGTAAATCGGGGGCGGTTGGGTCAAATCCCGCTTTGATACGTAACGGACGATTTTCAGCGAGTTTTTTAATCAATTCTGCTTCGAGTAAAACTTCGTGTGTGCCGCGTAATAATTCGGCTAAATCTGGCGTATTCAAGAAAATTCCTTTGTATATCGTGAAAAATGGCTAACTTTAAGCGAGTTCAATAAAACCATGCAAGCCGCGTTTTGATTTCACTGCGAGCCATTCTTTTAAAAAATTTAATTCTTCGGTTTCGTGTAAATCATCGAGTGATTTTTTATTTCGCAGTAATCGAAATGCTTTTGATAAAACGTCGTAACGTTCGCCTGTGATGCCATTTCGACGCAAACCAACGCTGTTTAAACGGTAATGTTTTGCAGGTCGTCCGCCGATTAACGTGAAGGGAATCACGTCCATATTTAACCCCGTTGTGCCCTGCACGATAGCGAATGAACCAACACGACAAAATTGATGTGCGACCACGCCGCCGCCCATAAAAACATTGTTACCAACTTCGACGTGTCCACCAATGGCGACGTTATTAGCGAAAATCGTTTTGTTGCCAACCGAGCAATCGTGTGCGACGTGGCTGTTGTTCATAAAATAACAATCCGAACCAATGCGGGTTGCGCCATTTTCTTTCGTGGCGCGATGCGCGGTGAAACCTTCGCGGAATGTGTTGTTATCGCCAATTTCTAACCACGTTACGGTTTCGGCTTTGAAACCCAAATCTTGCGGTAAATCGCCCAAAACAACATTGGGATGAACGACATTGCCATTGCCCATTTTTGTAAAAGGTTGAATGACCGCGTGGGCTTGAATAGTGCAATTTTCACCAATTTCAACGCTACTTTCAATTACTGCAAACGCGCCAATTTTGACGTTTTCGCCAATTTTAGCGTCAGGCGAAATATAGGCAGAAGGATGGATATTTTGTGTCATAAAACTAACCTCTTGGATGAAATTGCGCGTGCAACGTTTTTAAACGTTCTCGCGCAACGTGCGTGTAAATTTGAGTCGTCGATAAATTAACGTGACCGAGCAGCAATTGTACCACGCGCAAATCCGCGCCGTGATTGAGTAAGTGCGTGGCGAAAGCGTGTCGCAGCGTATGGGGTGAAAGTGGTTTGTTGATTTCAGCCTGAAACGCATAACGTTTGATAATGTGCCAAAAGGCTTGGCGCGTCATATTGCTGCCGCGATTCGTCACGAAAATATAATCACTTTGCCGACCACTTAAAAGCATCTCGCGCCCATCATTCATATAAATTTCAAGCGAACTCAACGCTTCTTCGCCAATAGGAACGAGTCGCTCACGTCCGCCTTTTCCCACAATTTGAACCAGACCTTGTGATAAATTGATTTGTTCAAATTTTAAATCAACAAGTTCTGAAACGCGCAAACCTGCCGCGTAAAGCATTTCAAGCATGGCTTTATCACGCTGTCCACGTGGTAGCGCGATTTGTGGCGCAGCAAGCAAGGCTTCCACATCATTTTCAGTGAGAGATTGGGGTAAATTACGAACTGTTTTGGGCGCGGAAATTAACGCCGTTGGGTCTATTTGAATCTCATTTTCACGCAAAAAATAACCATAAAAACGGCGCAAACTCGACAAGATTCGCGAGGTTGTGCGTGTTGTCATGCCTTGTGTATAACGACTGGCTAAAAATTGAGTGATATTTTCCGAATTCACCGCAAGTAAATCTTTTTTGAGCCACGCTGCAAAAATTGTTAAATCACTTCGATAAGCCGAAAGCGTATTTTTGCTTAAACCTTGTTCAGACCATGCGGCATCAAGGAATTGGTCGATTAGTTTTTCAGATTTTTGGGACATAGTTTGAACCCAGTAAGAAATTTGTAATTAAGCGCACCCTAACATTCTAAAATCAGGCTTATTTATTGCATTAATTTCGTAATTATTTTAATTTCGAGCAATTATAAAATGAAAATCAAAACAACGTATTTAGTCTTACTGGGAACAACCGTTTTTTTTCCAATCCTTATACGCGCTGATGATAATCTGATTGTATCTGAAGCTGAACACGCCTTTGACCGAGCAGAAAAAGCCTTTTACAGTAAGGAATGGAAGGAATTACCTGACGAACATTTAATCAATCCCACACGCATAAAATGGAATCGATTAGCCAAAGCGGCGTTGAATTTACCTGAATGGATGGAATTAGGTTTTAGTCAGCGCACGCGCTTTGAATCCAGCTCACATCCTTGGCACACTGGGCAATCTGGTGAAACAAACCAACAATTGCCACTTCTTTCACGAGTTCGCGCTGGTGCATATAACGAAAATTTTGGTTTAATTTTTGAAGGGCAAGACGGTCGCACGCATTTAAATGAACCGAATGATTTTACAGGCGGCGCAAATTCAATGGTTAACCAATTCGATGTTTTACAATTGATGGCTTCTGCAAGAACAAAAGATTTTCTCGGAACAGGTTTGCGAAGTGATTTTGATTTAGGACGCATGACGCTTGATATTGGTTCAACACGCTTAATTGGTCGCAATAATTATGAAAATATCACGTTTAGTTATGAAGGCGTTCATGCTGATTTGGGCGCAAATAACAAAGATTGGCGCGTTAGAACATTTTTAGTTTCACCGCTCGCACGCTACCCAAATCAAGCAGATGAAAGCAGTTCGGAACGTTTATATTGGGGAATTCATGGCGAAAATAAATTCACCAATTTTCTCACTGCTGATGCGTATTATTTTGGTTTTCAAGACCATAAAAATCCCAATTCAAGCAAGCATCGAGATATTTCAAATTTCGGCTCGCGTGCTTATTTGTTACCCGCTAAAACAGCAGATT
The DNA here is from genome assembly GCA_947484105.1 of Methylococcaceae bacterium. Taxonomy (GTDB): domain Bacteria; phylum Pseudomonadota; class Gammaproteobacteria; order Methylococcales; family Methylomonadaceae; genus UBA10906. Next base: position 3,752 of record CANKON010000079.1, read on the forward strand.
TAAAAAAAGAAATTGGCGAGTTTGATTATGATTTTGAAACGACGATTCAAACAGGCGAAACGGGCGTAAAAGACTTATTTGCTTATTACGGTCACGCTGAAATTGGTTATACCTTCAACGCGCCTTGGTTTCCTCGTTTGATGGCAGATTATGATTATTCAAGCGGCACAGAAAATCCTGATGGCAATACCAATAATACATTTGACCGCTTATATGGTCCTCGCACGAATATGAGTGTTACCAGTTTGTTTGGTCCTACGTTTCAAACCAATATGGAATTTGGCGGTTTGCGTTTAATTACTAAACCAACTGATGAGGTAACGCTGAATTTAAAACATCACGTTTGGTTTTTAGCGCAGGCTAAAGACGCTATGATAAACAGCGCAAGTACTGCTAGGGATAAAAATCTGCAAGACAAAACAGGTCGCTCTGGGCGTTATTTAGGGCAAGACGTTGAATTTGTGGCAAGTTGGGCATTAAAAGCCAACGTGCGATTTGAAGCAGGTTACGAACATTGGTTTAAAGGCGATTATTTTTCACGTTTGCCAGCAAGTGTGAACTTGCCAACGGGGGGAGAAAAAGACACCGACTTTTTCTATGTGAGCAGTGAATTTCGATTTTAATCGTTAATCGTCGTCAATTCATTGGTGACATAAAAACAAAAATTTCATTCAATTTAAATTGCGACAAAAAAATGACTATCAGAAAAAAACTTTGGTTAATGATTGGGCTAGCAATTATTGCAATCCTCATCGTGGCTGGCACAATTTTACTTTCTAAACATGACAGAATGCTTGAAGACCGCAAACGTGCAACTCGCGTGGCTGTTGAAACAGCGTGGGGCATTATGGAAAGTTTAGACAAAGCAGCTTCAACGGGGCAAATAACGCTTGAAGAAGCTAAAAAACAGGCGATTCATCAAATCAAATTTATGCGTTATGACGGCAAAGAATACTTTTGGCTCAATGATTTGCATCCGAATATGATTATGCACCCGACGAAACCAGAGTTTGATGGCAAAGATATTTCACAATTCAAAGACCCGAACGGCAAAATGTTTTTTACTGAAATGGTCGTTGCCGTGAAAGCAAATGGACAAGGCTTCGTCGATTACAAATGGCCGCGTCCTGATAGCAAAAAGCCTATACCCAAAATTTCATTTGTTAAAAGTTACACGCCTTGGGGCTGGGTAGTGGGTTCTGGCGTTTATGTTGATGATATTGATAACGCTATTCAGCATGACATCATTGAATTAGGCGGATTCGTTTTATTTATTGCCTTAATTATCGGTGCGGTAGCCACATTATTAGCGCGTAGCATTTCGCAAAAATTAGCCAGTGCTGTGTTACTTGCACAATCAGTATCAAATGGAAAATTCGATAATCAAATTCAACATCAAGGCAAAGATGAAATTTCAGATTTGCTTCTTTCCTTGGACAAAATGCAACACAATCTACTCGCTCGTCAAGCGTCGGAAAAGAAGGCAACCGAGGAAATGGCACGCTTAAAATGTGTGTTAGATGATGTGGGAGTTTGTGTGCGCGTTGCTGATACCGAAGGCAAAATTATTTATATCAATCACATTATGCGCGACACCTTGCGTAAATATGAACGCGAAGCTCAAAAAGAGATCCCCTCGTTTAAAGCAGATAATTTTGTGGGTGAAAGTATTGGGATTCTTTATCCAGATCCTCAGCCCGCTATCGATCGAATGCGTAATTTAACCGTGACGACTCAAACAGAATTTAAATTTGGTGGGCGATTATTTGAAGTCATTACAACCCCCGTTTTTTCTGACAATGGCACACGTTTAGGTTCAGTCGCGCAATGGATTGATAAAACCGAGCAAATAAAATCGGAACAAGAAATTGCTGAAATTATTCATTCGGCAAGTCTTGGTGATTTTGAACACAGAATCCCGTTAATTGGCAAACAAGGACTGACATTGCAATTAGCAGAATCAATGAATGAATTGATGGCGACAACGTCGGGCAGTTTGTCTGAAATCGTGCGCGTGTTGAGTGCATTGGCGCAAGGTAATTTAACTGAAACGGTCACTGGAAATTATCAAGGTGTTTTTAGAGAATTAAAAAATGATGCCAATCAAACCGTTGAACAATTGACGGATATTATCAGCCATATCAAAGATGCAAGTGACACCATTCAAGTTGTCGCGAGAGAAATTGCAAGTGGCAATAATGATTTATCACAACGTACAGAACAGCAAGCATTCAGTTTGCAACAGACGGCAGGTAGCATGAATGAACTGTCAACCGTCGTAAAACAAAATACGGATAACGCAAAACGGGCGAATGAATTAGCCTTAACAGCAGCAAATACCGCCACAAAAGGTGTAGACGTTGTGGGTAATGTTGTTGCTACCATGTCGAGTATTAACGAATCATCACATCGCATTGTCGATATTATTTCTGTTATTGATGACATTGCATTTCAAACGAATATCCTTGCGTTGAATGCCGCCGTTGAAGCCGCCAGAGCAGGCGAACTAGGCAAAGGTTTTGCCGTTGTGGCAACAGAGGTGCGTAATTTAGCGCAACGTGCTGCAAGTGCCGCAGGTGAAATTAAACGTTTAATTGGTGATTCTGTTGAGCGTGTTTCGGGCGGTAGTAAGCAAGTTGAACAAGCTGGAAATACCATGCAGGAAATTGTGAGCGCGATTAACGAAGTGACGCAATTGATGTCACAAATTGCGAACGCATCCGTTGAACAAAATGCAGGTATTGACCATGTTCATTCTGCGATTGAAAAAATGGATACGGTCACACAACAAAACGCTGCATTAGTTGAAGAAGCCGCTGCAGCCACCGAATCATTAAGTGAGCAAACAAAAAATCTAGCATTAGAGATGTCACGTTTTACCACGCAAAAATAATTATTTTTATCTTTAAAATTTCTGGTGTAGTTGGAAAACCGAAATCAACCACCTAACGATTTATAAACGGC
>CANKON010000080.1 GCA_947484105.1 Methylococcaceae bacterium
TAAAAATTAACTGCCACTCGGTAAATCAAATATAACCGTGGTGCCTCCACCAACGGTTTCGTGCAAACTCACAGAACCATCACAGCTTTCTAAAATACGTCGCACAATTGCCAAACCAATACCTGTTGATGCTTGGTTTTCATTGACCTGCAAACGTTCAAAAACCGAAAAAACACGCTCACGATATTCAGTAGGAATACCAATGCCGTTGTCTTCAATATAGTAACGAATACGCAGCCCATCATCCTCACCGTAAATGCGGATTTTGGGAGAACAGTCCAACCGCCGATAGTTTAGGGCATTATCGAGCAATATATTAAAAATGTCATACACACGCGGACGATCCATCATCAAAACGGGTAATTCTCCGACTTCAATCTTCGCTTCAGTTTTATGAATAAGTGCCGCGTGATGTTGTAAAACTTTAGTTAAAATATTTGTCACAGATACCGATTCAACCGCCGATGTTGATTGTGTTGCGGCAAGATAAAGTTGAATATCACTCACTAAAGCGCGTTGTCGAACAGCACTTTGTTCAATGAATTGTAATGGAATTCTAACGTCATCACTCACATCAGAAACCGCTGACAGTTCATTTTTTAATTGTTGCACAAAGCTCACAATACGCCGTGTTGGCTCTTGCAAATGATGCGTGGCGATGTTGGTAAACTGCACCAAATCAGCATTGATTCTGCCAAGTTTTCGTTCACTAACTTTTAAATAAAGTTCCATTTGATAACGGTCTGTGATGTCGAATATAAATCCATCAAGTAACGCAATATCGCCGTTTTTATCTTTTATGCATCGCCCACGCTCATGCACCCAACGAATTTCACCTGAGCGATTCACAATTCGATATTCAATTGTATAGGGACGATTACCTATTACGCTCACCTGAATTTCATCATTCACAAACTTAATGTCATCAGGATAAATAATGCTGGTATAAGTGCGAACTGCGTTAGCAACAAAATCACTCGGAGGATACCCTGTCAGTTCTTCAACCAATCCACTCATAAATAGCATTGTCCAATCGGCATCAAGGGCGCATCTAAACGTAATCCCAGGAATGTTTGTAACTAATGTTTTATATTGATTGCGGCTTTCTTGCAACACGATTCGATTGATTTCAATTTCATTTGCCATCTCATCAAATGCAAGTGCCGCCTTAAAAATTTCGTCATGTCCCAAGACTTTATTACTCGCTCGAATGCCATGATCATTCGCATAATCATTCATGCTTTCAGTGAGTGTTTTAATCCGATTCGTGATTGTTTTTCCTGTCATCGTAAAAACCAAAAAACCGTTTATTACACCTACAAATAGAATCATTTCTAAAAGGTTTAAAAATAACTCGCGTGTGGAATCCATCACTTGATTGATAGGAACTAAACGGTAATAACGCCAATTTAATGGTTCTAAAACCATGCCAATTGCAATATATCGGCGACCGTGAAATGTTAGATTGTCTGTTAATAATTTTGGTGTGTTGGTTAATGCTTGGGTAAATAACGTAGTTAACGCGTGTTCCTTTTCAAAATTAGGTTTGAACTTATCTATCGACGCTTCAAGTTCTTTTTGCCACGAACCCGCTAAAACAAAATTACCGTTGGCATCCATCAAAAAATGCTCTGTCCCTGAATATAGCTGATCAGATTGAAACATAAATTCAAATACGTTAGTAAGCGGCATATCCTCGCCCAAACTTCCTATCCATTCATTATTAACGTAAAGCGGATAAACTGCGCTGACCATCCACACTTTCGGAACAGGATCAAACAAAGATGGCGTAAAACGCAATTCTCTATTTGGATTCAATTTTGGCGTGGCATACGTTACCCAAGGCGTTTGCGTATAATCATTGTCGGCTTGTTGTTCAAAGACAAAGTCGGGATAATTTTTATCAAAAATAACTTCGCTACGATTCGGGGATAAATACCAAACATTTTCAGACCGTTTGGTCGCGGCTGCACCAAAAATATCCATGATTCGTTTGATGCGTAAATGCTGAATTTTTTGTGCGTCATTTTCCTGAGCATTGGGTGGTAAAAAAATGTCTGCTTCAAATTGTCCATTAAGATTCGGTTTTCGACTGCGCCACACGCCGTCCGCATTCTGCTCAAATAGCTGGTGAAATGATTTGATTTCGTTTTGTTGAATGGGTTTTGAAAGTTCTACTTCTAACAGCCGCGCTAAATTTTTCAGTTTTGGCTCACATTCAGAAAAACGTTGTGCGGCAATGGATGTAAATTTTGCGGTTACTTTTTGTAAATTATCAATTTCATGCGCCAATACTTTGCGTTGGACCAGTTCATAAATGAGTGCTGTGCCTAAAACGGCACTAATTAAAATGCCCGTGATAACAATCAATACCATTTTTTGGCGAAGGCTCATTTTGCATTCCCCAAATTTTGTTTTTTATTATCAAACGGCAATTCAAACCAAAACACGCAACCTAATCCTTCGCCTTCTGATTGCACACCGATTTCACCGCCGTGATGTTCAATAATTTTTCGACATAACGCTAAACCGACCCCCGATCCTTCAAAACGAGTGCGTGCCTGCAAACGGGAAAAAACTTTAAATAATCGGTCAATTTGATTTGCTGCAATGCCGATGCCGTTATCACGCACTTCGACACGGAAGGTATTCGATCTAACGCTTGCTAAAACGTGAACAAAAGGTAGTTTATTTTCGTCATGATATTTCAACGCATTGCCAATCAAGTTTTGAAATAACCGTGTTAATTCGTCATGATTTGCCACCACGTCAATCCAATCGCCAGAAATCTCAACTGTTCCCTCACAACTTTCTAGCACAGGTTTTAAAAACGAAAGCGCTTCGTCAACAGCAGCACGAGTTGAAATAACGCTAAACGTTTCGGAGCCTCTTCCAACCCTTGAATAATCAAGTAACGATAAAATCATCGAATCCATGCGTGTTGCACCATCAACGGCAAACGTTAAAAATTGGCGTGTATCGTCGTCCAATTGTGTTTTTAATGCTTTTTCGATTAGTGTTAAGTAACTGGTGACCATTCGTAATGGTTGGCGCATATCGTGTGAAACGGCATACGCAAATTGCTCTAATTCGGCATTAGAGCGTATTAATTCTGTTTCTAAATTTTTACGTTCGGTAATATCTGTATGCGTGCCAATCAATCGTAATGGTTTTCCTTCGCTGTCCCTGTCCACCACAATGCCGCGATCTAAAATCCATTTATAACTGCCGTCTTTACAACTTACCCGATGTTCGCAAATATAACTATTCGTTTTGCCATCCAAATAATCCTTCACAACTTGAAAAACATGAATTTTTTCATCAGGATGAATACGTTTTTCCCATTCGTCTAAACCATTGCCAATTTCATCATCATTAAAACCGAGCATTTCTTTCCAACGATGACTAAAAAATACGGTGCTATTTTTAATATCCCAATCCCAAAGCCCATCCCCAGAGCCTTCAACAGCAAATTTCCAACGAAATTCACTTTCTAAAAGTCGTTTTTGATTTTTTTTGCGCTCGGTAATGTCACGCATGATAGTAGAAATCAAAATCGGCTCACCGTTTTCATCACGATGAAGCGTCAGAACTTGGGAAACGGGAATTTCAAAATGACCAACGCTTTTCAATACAGCATGTTCACTTTTCCAAAAACCATGTTTCAAAATGGCTGGAATACCTTCTTGTAAAATTAAATTTGTCGCCCATTCTGGGTGCATATCATTGATTTTTAATTTTGATATATCCACATCGTCAGACAACCCGACCATTTTTCTTGCCGCTTCGTTGAGATATTTTAAATTGGCTTGCATATCAGACATTCCAATAAAATCGGGGGCTTCGTCAATAATTTTAAGTAATTGGTTACGCTCTTTTTGCTGTATTTCAAGTGATTGATATGCCGATTCTGCTTGATTTAATGCGTCCTTTAAGGTGTCACTGAGCAAGCCAATTTCATCGTAATGGGTAAGATTGCCTTTTAGGGTTTTAATTTCTTGGTTATTTGATACTTGACGTGTAATCGCCGTGACGGGGTTTATAACGTAGTGCTTTAATAACCAATAACTGTAGGCAACCAGAATAACGACTAAACTTAAAAACACCGCGGTGAATTGCATCACCGTTTTCAATACGGCGGATTGTGTTGGCTGACTATCAAGTTGAACAAATACGACCGCTTGAACCGTCATGTCGCTCAACATTCCCGCCGATTGACTCAAGAGAAGTGGCGTTACGATGTTATAACTTGCACTTTGTTGATCAAAATGTTGATAAATAACTTGTGATTGCAGAGTGTTTTGAATAGATCTTTCAATTTCTGCATTGTCCAAATTGTTTAATGATTTCCCTAAAAATACATTTTTATTTGTTGCCAAAATTCGAGCAGGCTCAGTAGCCGCAACAACTAAAATCAAATTAACTTCACGCTCTGCGCCCAATGTGGTCACGATTCGTTGCAATTCACCCGCACGTGATAAACCTTCAGCGGCATAATTGACCGTATTTGCCAACAATTCCGCACGAACTGCGAGCTTTTCAACGAGTAATTGCTGGAATCTGAATTGCGCGGTAAGAATTAAAACCATCGCGAAGACAACACCTAATGCGATTAACGGCAACAGTATTTTGTATTTCAATGACTTTGTAACAGGTCTATTGTGAACCGTTTTATTTAACATGGTTTACACCTATTTCTTAACAAATCGGTCAGTGACCGTATCGGCGCGATGATCTACGCCCTTAATTTGCCCACTTTCACGCAAAATTTTGTCGGTCATCTCAATGACAGCAGAAAGTTTTCCGTCTGGCTTGAAAAAATCGGCTTGCCCTTCTTGCGTCACAATATGAATCCCAACGGTTAATGCTTCTTTAAATTCTTGTGGCGTAATACCTTCACGGGCAGCCATGATAGCGTAAGCCTCTTCTGGATTTTCTTTGGCATATTGCATCGCTTTGTAATAAGCTCTTAACAGTTTTTCAACATCAGCAGGACGCTTTTTAATGATAGTTTCGTCCATCGCCATCACATCAACGACTTCATCAGGAATGTCAGCAGTAGAAAATAAGATATTGGCTTTGACATCATGCCGTAATTGAACCGAAGTGGGCGGATAAGTCACAATCGCATCCAGTGTGCCTTTGCTTAACGCTTCAGCAAGCGAAATTTGATCCATCCCCGTTATTTGAACATCAGCTAAGGTCAAGCCGAATTTATCCAGTCCTCTCGCTAAAACGTAAATACCCAGTGAAGCGAGTTCAAGTCCGATTTTTTTGCCGCGCAATGCCTTACCGTCTTTGATTGCCGCAGTTGATAAAATTACATCTGCCCCATCGGAATAATCGATAACTTGTACCACTTGCAACTTGCGTGGCGAGTGTTCTCGCGCTTGGAATACATCAACAAGCGTAGTGCCTAAACCGTCAATTTGCCCACGTTCATAAGAACGCTGTACATCTGACAGCGCACTAAATTCAATCAGTTTTACGTCAAGCTGTTCATCTTTAAAAAAACCTTTCTGTTCTGCAAGATAGAAAAACTCAAACGGTGGCCAAGTGCTAAGTCCAATTCTCAACGGTTCAGATTGTTCAGCATTACAACCTAATAAAGCGAGGGATAACAAAATGAAACCTGAAATCTTTTTAGTTAATGTGAACATAGTGTTTTCTTAAAGTAGTTTTTTAAAAATGGCGGATTCAAATGGCAACTCAAACCAAAACACGCACCCGAATCCTTCGCCTTCCGATGTCACACCAATTTTGCCACCGTGATGTTCAACGATTTTGCGGCACAACGCTAAACCTACGCCCGTTCCTTCAAAATGACTTCGGGCTTGCAAACGAGAAAAAACTTTGAATAATCGGTTAATTTGACGTGGGTTAATACCGATGCCGTTGTCGCAAATTTCAACGCGGAATACGTTTGACGTAATGCTTGCGAATACTTGAACAACAGGCGGTTTATTTGCTTCGTGATATTTAAGCGCGTTGCCAATCAAGTTTTGAAACAGTCGCGTTAATTCGTCACGGTTCGCGATTAAATCGACCCAATCGCCTAAAATGTCTACCCGTCCGCCACCTGCTTCTAATTCTGGCATTAAAAACAGAAGTGCTTCATCAACCGCCGAACGAGTAGAAATAACGGTTGTAGCTTCGGAAATTCTGCCAACTCGTGAATAATCCAGCAACGACAAAATCATGCTATCCATACGTTTTGCGCCATCAACGGCAAACGTTAAAAATTGGCGCGTATCGTCATCGAGTTGAGACTGTAATGCCTTTTCGATTAAACCTAAATAACTTGTGACCATGCGTAATGGCTGACGCATATCGTGTGAAACGGCATACGCAAATTGTTCTAATTCGGCGTTGGAGCGTTTTAATTCTGTATCACTTTTAATTAGATTGTTGGTTCGCTCATCAACCAATTGTTGAAGCACCATCTCGCGTCCAGATGACACCATGATGAATACACCAATCACGCTGGTTAAAACCAAACCCGTTAATAAAATAAGCCATGCGTTATCTGAATGATGATAAGAAAAATAATCTTGCGTGGGTGCAATTTGAAATCGCCATTGGCGATTTCCCATTGAAATAAGTGAAGAATTCGTCAATAAGATATTTTTTCCAAACAAGCCTTTTTCATTCAACACAAAAGAATCTAATTGA
>CANKON010000081.1 GCA_947484105.1 Methylococcaceae bacterium
GATGAAGTTAAAGCTGGCAGTCGTTTATTGCTTGATGACGGACGCATTGTGTTGGATGTTGTGAATGTTGAAAATGGACGTGTCAATTGTACAGTCATCGTCGGTGGTGATTTGTCCAACAATAAAGGAATCAATCTGTTGGGTGGCGGCTTATCAGCAGCGGCATTAACCGAAAAAGACAAAGAAGACATCATCACGATTGGCAAAATTGATTGCGATTTTGTCGCGGTTTCATTTCCACGTTGTGGCGCGGATTTGGATGAAGCCCGTCGTCTACTTCAAGAAGTGGGCTGCATGGCGGGAATTGTTGCCAAAGTGGAACGTGCTGAAGCGGTCGCAAATGATGAAATTATGGACGAAATCATTTTAGCGTCTGATGTGGTCATGGTGGCGCGAGGTGATTTAGGCGTTGAAATCGGTGATGCAAAATTGCCCGCGATGCAGAAAAAATTGATTAAACGCGCTCGTTCATTAGATCGCGTGGTCATCACCGCAACGCAAATGATGGAATCCATGATTGAAAATGCGATTCCAACCCGTGCTGAAGTATTTGACGTAGCGAATGCGGTGTATGACGGTACTGATGCCATTATGTTGTCGGCGGAAACCGCATCGGGAAAATATCCCATTAAAGCGGTTGAAGCGATGAATCGCATTTGTTTGGAAGCTGAAAAACTCGACATTGTTCGCGTCTCGCATCATCGTGTAGACCGTGAATTTAAACGTGACGAAGAAGCAATTGCCATGGCGGCAATGTATATGGCGAATCATACGAATGTAAAAGGGATTGCGGCGTTGACCGAATCTGGCACAACACCTCTTTTGATGTCGCGAATCAGTTCGGGAATGCCCATTTTTGCGTTAAGTTGCCAGCCAAAAACGCTTGGGAAAGTGACGTTGTATCGCGGTGTCATTCCGATTTATTTTTCACATGAAGCGCAAACCCATGTTGAAGTTAACCGTGACATTATCGCGCAATTACGCGCTTACGGTATGACTGAAACAGGCGATAAAATTATCATCACGAAAGGTGATTTAGCAGGCGCGAAAGGCAGTACAAATGATTTAAAAGTCGTAACCGTCGGTCATGCTTTAACGCCCTAACCCCCTTAAAAATTACTTACCAAAACAAAAAGGATCCGTTTTTATGAATGAATTTGATACGTTGCTAAAACAACTGCGCGATGAATTTGTTTCAGAATTTCCAGAGCGTTGTTATGCGGTAGAAGAATCTGTTTTAGCATTTGAACGTGGAATGCCTGGTGCATTTGACGATATTTATCGTCGTGTTCACAGTTTAAAAGGTTCGGGAAGTCAATTTGGTTTTTCGTTAGTCACGTCGATTTGCCATCAGTTTGAAAGTTTTTTAAGCAGCGGCGGTTTCACAGCAGATTCACTTAGTCTGAGTTATGCGTTGAGTTATGTGGATTTGTTGAAACAAGTTTCCGAAATTCTCGGTGAAGAGCATGTTTCAACACACGGCATTGAACAAGAACTTGATGAATTAAGAAAATCAAGTATGCCAGGACGTGCAACGGTGATGTTAATTGAACCCTCGGCATCACGTCGTAAATTGTGCCAAGGCGTTTTAACATCGTTGGGCGTGCGGGTTGTGTCGCAAGATCGAGGCATGAATGCGTTAGAACAAATGTTGCATCAACCTTTTGATTTAATTGTGGCGGCACGCGAATTACCTGATTTAAATACGGTGGCGATTGTGGCGGCATTGCGTGAGTCTAACTGTCGTAATAAGCACGTTCCCGTCATTTTGGTCAGTAGTAATGCCACACCAATTCCTGATTATTTAACGATTATCACTGTTTTAGCACGGGACGAGCATTTCATTCCGAATTTGACGAAAATGGCAAGTCAAGCACTTAAAGGCAAATAATGTAAAACGGGTTTAAGGCAAAAAGATTAACACTTTTTGCCTTGAACTTTTCACCTCTCCCCAGTTCCAAATTCTCATGAATATCAATTCTCAAAAACTCTCCAGCGCGAGATTCGCGCAAGCTACCGATGCCTTTGTCGAAATTTTCACCGCGTCAGTCGATTTCGACAAACGCATGGCAAATCAAGACATTCAAGGGTCACTCGCTCACGCTAAAATGTTGTGTAAAGTGGGCGTTTTAACGCAAGACGAACTCGATTTAATTATTCGCGGCTTGACGCAAATTCACGGCGAAATTGAACGCGGTGAATTTGAATGGTCAATCCAGCAAGAAGATGTTCACATGAATATCGAAGCTAGATTAACGATATTGTGCGGCATTGCGGGAAAAAAACTGCACACAGGACGTTCTCGAAATGACCAAGTTGCCACCGATATTCGCCTGTATTTGCGTGACGAAATTGGCGCAATCAGCGTTGAATTGAAACGTTTGCAAATGGCAATTTTAGATTTAGCCGAAAATCACACAGAAACCATCATGCCAGGTTTTACGCATTTGCAAGTCGCACAACCGATTGTTTTCGGACATCATTTAATGGCTTGGTTTGAAATGTTGGCGCGTGACGCTGATCGTTTGCGTGATTGTGTAAAACGCTTGAATGTTTCACCACTTGGCGCGGCAGCTTTAGCGGGAACAAGTTACCCCATTGATAGATATTTAAGCGCGGAATTACTTGGTTTTTCACGTCCGACGGCGAATTCATTGGATTCTGTCAGCGACCGCGATTTTGCGATTGAATTCACGGCAACAGCCAGTATTTTGATGATGCACCTTTCGCGTTTTTCAGAAGAATTGATTTTGTGGGCTTCAGCGCAATTTGATTTTATTGATATTCCAGACGCATTTTGTACAGGTTCATCAATTATGCCGCAAAAGAAAAATCCTGATGTGCCTGAATTGGTGCGAGGAAAATCAGGTCGCGTAACGGGGCATTTAGTAGCGTTATTGATGCTGATGAAAAGTCAGCCGCTCGCTTACAACAAAGACAATCAAGAAGATAAAGAACCACTTTTTGATACGGTCGATACATTGCTTAATTGTTTGCGTGCTTACGCTGACATGGTGCCGCATTTGAGCGCGAAAAAAGAAAATATGTACCGTGCGGCAAAACAAGGTTTTGCGACCGCAACCGATTTGGCAGATTACTTAGTTTGTAAAGGTTTGGCGTTCCGTGACGCGCATGAAATTGTTGGTTTGGCGGTACGTTTGGGCGTTGAAACTAAACGGGATTTGTCTGAAATTTCGTTGGCAGAATTACAAATATTTTCATCGTTGATTGGTCAAGAAGTCTTTGAGGTTTTATCACTTGAAGGTTCAGTTGCATCACGTTCACATATTGGTGGCACTGCTCCTGAAACTGTTAAAACAGCGATTGCAACGGCACGGCAGAACTTATAAATTTGTGATTGCAGCGTTTGAGTTTACTTTTGCCAAACGCTGTAACATTTCATGAATTATTATCTTTCACACTGACCTGTACAAAGCGCGTTCGCCTTATTTCAGAATGCAACATGGATTTTTAAATAAAAAATAGGCTGCACAAATAGCAGAAAGACGGTGATTTTAAAGAATCTTATAAACGGAGAATGAAATGCCAGAAATTCGTAGATTTTATGGAATCATTATCAGAATGTATTTGATTGATAACGAGCATCCGCCACAACATATTCATATTAAATATGGTGAGCACGAAGCAGTTATGGAATTAACGAATTTAAATATCATTGATGGTTCGTTACCTAAAAAATGTCAGCAATTAGTACGCGAATGGGTAGAAACTCATCAAGATGAATTGATTGAAATGTGCGATAGCCAAAATTTCCATCGCATTGAACCGTTGGAATAATGATGAAACTTCAAAATTTCACACAACAAGATGGTTATCGATTTCAATTAGTTTTTGAAGATGGCGAAATTAAAGAAACGGATTTGAAAAATTTAATTGGTTCACACGTTGAATTAACTGAATTGAAGACGGCGCACATCGATTGTGAATGGGGCTGTTTAGAATTTAAAAATGGCTCAGTCGATATTGAACCTAAAACGTTATATCGTTATGCAACATCGTAGAAAGGTGGCGGTTTTGACGAAGTTTTTATAAAAAGAGGATAAAAAAAATGAAATTAGCAACATTTACTTATCAAAACCAAACGCGCATCGGCGCGGTAGTTGAAAATCAAATTGTGGACGGTTTAGCCGATGCCAGTTTGCCAACCGATATGATTGTGTTTTTAGAACAAGGCAATAGCGCGTTGCAAAAAATGCAGGTGTTGATTTCGACTGAAAAAAATCGAATACCACTTGCAGATGTGAAATTACTTTCGCCAATCCCTCGTCCGCGTAAATTTTTAGGGATTGGTTTAAATTACGCCGATCACATTGACGAAACAGGGCTAGAAAAACCTGAATACCCGATGTTTTTCACCAAACAAAGCAGTTGTGTGATTGGTCAAGGCGATGCCATTCAAATTCCACCTGTTTCTGAAAAAGTCGATTATGAAGGTGAACTCGCGTTTGTTATAGGTAAAAAATGCAAAAATGTGTCGGTTGAAAACGCGCATGACGTGATTGCAGGTTTTACGATTGTGAACGATGTCACGGTGCGTGATTGGCAATTTCGCACGCCAACATGGACGATTGGAAAATCATTTGATACACATGGTCCTATTGGACCTTGGATTGTGACAGCGGATGAAATTTTAAATCCTCACGCTTTGAGTTTAAAAACGTGGGTCGATAACGAATTGCGCCAAAATTCCAATACTTGCTACATGATGTTTAATTGCTACGAAATGATTGCCTATTTGTCGCAAGCGATGACGCTTGAAGTCGGAGACATAATTTCAACTGGAACACCCAGCGGCGTAGGCGTAAAAATGAAACCACGTGGATATTTGAAAGCGGGACAGGTGGTAAAAATCGAAATTGAAGATATTGGAACATTGGTTAATTCGGTGATTTCGGCTTAATTTCACAATCCGCACCACACTTAATTTAAGGTTTTCCAACGTTATGACTTCACCGCTAATTCTCGTCGATGGTTCTTCATTTTTATACCGAGCTTTTCATGCAGTCCCGCCGCTAACTAATTCCAAAAACGAACCGACCAACGCAATTTTGGGCGTGTCGAATATGCTGCGAAAATTGCTCAATGAATACGATCCTTCTGTGATGGCGGTTGTTTTCGACAGTTCAGGTAAAACCTTTCGACATGAATTATCAGTCGATTACAAAGCTCATCGAACCGAAATGCCAGACGATTTACGCCGTCAAATTAAACCGTTACACGCGCTAATTCGGGCAATGGGCATTCCGTTAATTTCTGCATCCGCCGTTGAAGCTGATGATGTGTTGGGAATTTTAGCGTTTTATGGTGAACGCGAAGGTTACGAAGTCATTATCGCCACAGGCGATAAAGATATGGCGCAACTCGTGAACGACAAAATTACCCTTGAAGACACGATGAGCAAAACCAAGCTCAATCCCGAAGGTGTTTTTGAAAAATTTGGCGTGCATCCGAATCAAATTGCCGATTATTTAGCGTTGGTTGGCGACAGTTCAGACAACATTGCAGGCGTGCCAAAAGTGGGCGCAAAAACTGCTGCAAAATGGCTCGCTGAATATAAAACGCTGGATAATTTAGTTGCCAACGCCGATAAAATCACGGGCAAAGTCGGCGAAAATTTGCGTGAACATTTGCCAAAATTGGAGCTTGCGAAAAAATTAACCGTGATTCGTTGTGATTTGGATTTGCCTTACAACATGGCAGATTTAACGCGCCGACCTTTTCACGACGAGCAGTTAAGAGAAATGTTGTCGGAATTGGGATTTTTGTCATGGCTAAATGCGTTGAATAAAAATTCAACCGATTCGACTGAAAAACCGTTTTTAAAAAAAGTCGAAAATGTCGCTACTGAAACGACTGCAACAGCGCATTACGACACGATTTTAACGATATCGCAGCTTGATGCGTGGCTTTCACGTTTGGAAAAATCAGCGTTAATTGCTTTCGATACCGAAACCACGAGTTTGGATTATATGAAGGCGGAAATGGTTGGTTTATCGTTTGCGGTGCAAACGGGCGAAGCCGCTTATTTACCTTTGGCGCACACTTATCCCAACGCGCCAACGCAATTAAATCGCATCGAAGTTTTAGAAAAACTGCGTCCACTTTTGGAAAGTTCCACGCATTTAAAAGTGGGACAAAATCTGAAATACGATTATCACGTTTTAGCGAATCATGGCGTGACATTGCGCGGTATTGTTCACGATACGATGTTGGCTTCTTATGTTTTGGACAGTACGGGCAAACACAATTTAGATTTTCTCGCACAAAAACATCTGAATTTAAAAACGATTCGTTTTGAAGACGTGGCGGGCAAAAAAGGCGTAAAACAACTTAATTTTTCCGAAGTTCAAATTGATGTCGCAACTCGTTACGCCGCAGAAGATGCGGATGTGTGCGTGCGATTGCATCATGCGTTGCAAGCAAAATTGCAAGCTGAACCCAATTTGCTTGCGCTCTATAACGAATTAGAAATGCCGCTTTCTTCGGTTTTAGCCCGAATTGAACGTAATGGCGTGTTGATTGATGATGATTTGCTCATGAATCAAAGTTTTGAACTTTCTCAGCAAATTATGTTGCTCGAACAACAAGCGCACAATGTCGCAGGACACAGTTTTAA
>CANKON010000082.1 GCA_947484105.1 Methylococcaceae bacterium
CGCGAAGCAAGTTATTTAAAACCACTTTCGATTGATAAATTGCCTAATGAAATTGTGCCGATTGTCCATGAAATCAACACGTTATTTGTGCAGCTCGAACAAGCTTTTGAGCATGAACGGCAATTTACAGCGGATGCGGCACACGAATTACGCACGCCCTTAGCGGGATTGCTGACGCAAGCACAAGTTGCATTGCGAACAAGTGATGAAACCGTGCGGAATCAAGCTCTACAACGCATTGAACAAGCCGTATATCGAATGACGTATTTAGTTCAACAATTACTCACTTTTTCGCGCATTGATTCTAATACCGAATACTTAGCAAAAGCGGTGACATACGTCGATAAAGAAATCATTCAAGTGATTACCGAACTCGACTCGGAAGCTTATAAAAAACGAATTCATTTGGAATTTATTGAAGAAAAAGTAGTGCCGATTATGGCAAATACGTTGCTGATTAACATTTTGCTGCGAAACATTATCGACAACGCCATTAAATACACGCCCTTACGCGGCAGCATTAAAGTCAGTTTAATGGGTACGGATTCGCAGTTAATTTTTTGCGTGGAAGATTCGGGACCAGGCATTGCGCCTGATGAATATGCAAATTCGTTAAAACGTTTTCATCGTTGTGTTGAAACTGCTCACTCGGCACAAGGAACGGGATTGGGGTTTTCGATTGTTCAGCGAATTGCTGGAATTCATAACGCCGAACTCGCGTTAGGAAAATCGGAATTGGGAGGCTTAAAAGTCAAGGTTGCCTTTACGTTGCCACCCATTTTACCGAACAAAAAAAAGGCGCGAAAACTGAAATTTTTTAATTGATATTGTTTCGATTTTCAACGTGTACCAATTACCATTTCAGCATCTTTAACTCTGAAGGTGCTTTTGCCACGATTTTCTTGTGCTTTCCACAACACGCCGTTAATAGCTATTTCTGTACCAACATATACGCCCCGTTCGGCAACCACTTTTGCATCTATAATAATCGCCATATTTGCTGTCAATTCGTTTAATTCGGCATTGTACATTTCTGTTTCGATAATTAACTTACTTAATGTGTGATGCAGTTTTTCTAACGTTTCAGCTTTTCCTTTTTCAGGGTGCGTATCGATAAAGGCTAAAATTTTATGGATGTCTTCTTGCTCCTTTTCATGTGATTCCAAAAGGATTTTTAATTCAGATTCCCGTTTTTGAACATAAGGATTTGAGCCAACTTGAATGCACGTTTTAATGCCAGAATTTGAGCCAATAATCGTGCCTTTAACAAGCATCATTGCCCAGGTTACACCTCCCATAATTGACGATTTTTTACCGCTATTTTTTGCACCCGTTAAAATCGCGTTTCCCGCCATCAAATGACTATTCATCGCATATTTTTCAACGATAATATCAACACCTGCTTCGATACTAAAATTTTCCGAAAAACCCACAATCACAGAGCAATGCGTGATAATTTTAGCCGCATTATTTTCATCATTAGTTTCAAACTCCGTAATTTCTTGATAGCCTTGAACACCGCCTTTGATGTTAATGTCACCGTTTACAGTGAGTTTACTATTGCCCGTTACACCGCCTTTGATATTTAAACAGCCCATACATTCAATCTGTGCGTCTTCGACACTTCCTTCGATTGTAATGTCTTCTAATGCGTACATTTTCATGCCTTTTTTTACATCACCTTTCACAACAACAGAACCATCAAAACGGATATTGCCTGATTCAAAATCAACGTGTTTGACAGTTAAAATAGGCTGCACGATTATTCCATTTAGAACAGGAACAGGTTGTCCTGTAATGTCGGCAAGTAATTGATTGTTGTTTTCTGGGTTAAGATGAACGCCTTTTTTATCACCTGAAAAAGGGGTATTTAAGCCGCCAGTCGGGTTAATAATCACGCCTAAAATGTTACTGCCTTTTTTACCAGGAACAGGTGGAATGCGTTGCATCAAAACATCATCTTTATGAACAATAGCAATGTCACCCAATTCACGATAATCGGCATTACCATGTTCATCAATTGACGGTTTTCGTTCACGCGCATCATTGACCAGATTTTCAAACCGTGCATCAATGCCTGGAACAGGAGGAAGTCCTTGAGCAATCAGTAAATTTGCAACTCGTCCCATTGCTAGAGCTTCCTCAATTTCTTCATTTGAAATAATTCCCCAAACAATCTTTTTTTCAGCTAATACGCTTTTGACATCTGCTAGCGTAATTTCTTTGCCTCCAAAGTTTGGGGTGAGTGAAAAAAAAGCCTGCATTTTATCTATAGACACCACAACGTTACAGCTTGCGTCACGGCGTTCGCCGATTTCGCACTCGAAAGATTCCGTGTCAAGCGCATTTTTATAACGACGTAAAAATTCTGAAACTAAATAATCATTGATAAATAACGCTGCAAAGGGCGAATCTGTGAAGCGTTCTTTAAAAATGTTGAACGTCAAATCAATCTTGTCATCACAGGGTTCATAAACTATAAGCAATTTTTTATCGTCAGGACTCAATTTAAAACCAAAGCCATTTTTGATTTCTACTTCTTCACTCATAGCCATCCCCCATAAATCCTTTCATTTTCAAGTCCTCCTTAAGTAAATGTGCGATCAACCAATCTTTTGCTAAATAAGTAACATAATTATGCAAGTCCGCCATGTCCGTCACAGATAAGGTCGCTTTCTTTGCAATTCGACGTATATCGTCACGAATACGATTCAACTCACCGATCAAATAATCATGTCCTTTGGCATTACTTTCGACGAATGGAAATTGATGCTTAATCTGTAAGGCTTCTTCGTGTTTGAAATGTGAAAGGGCAAATTCATGTAATTGATCTATAAAAAATAATAACGGCTCTTTATCTTCTGGATGCCGCAATGCAATTTCAAGCGCGTTAATCGTAGTTAGTAATAATTTGTGTTCAGCATCAATCGCTAAGTGATTAACGCTAAAACGTTTATCCCATTTTATTGTCATAAATTTTCCTTAAAATACGGCTTGTGGATAAGAACCTAAGCATTTGAACATCGACACTTTGGCTTTCAATTCTGTTAAAGCGTTGGCAACATTTTCATCGTCACGGTGTCCTGCAATATCAATAAAAAACACATATTCCCACAGACCTTGGCGTGACGGACGCGATTCAATACTCAACATATCCACATTCGCTTTCGCAAACGGTTCGAGCATTCGATATAAAGCACCTGATTGATTATTTGTCGAAACAACGAGTGTGGTTTTATCATGTCCCGTCTGCACCGCCGTTTGTTCACCAATGATAATAAAACGGGTTGTATTTTTCGCATCATCTTCAATGTTGGCGTTTAAAATCGGTAAATCATAAATTTCGGCGGCAATGCGTCCTGCGATTGCCGCTGCGTTTGGATTTGAGGCAACCAAACGCGCCGCTTCAGCATTACTGCTGACAGATGTTTGAATCGCATTGGGTAAATGTGTTTCAAGCCACTGCCGACATTGCGCTAATGATTGGGCGTGCGAATAAATTTCCGTAATTTCGTTTAGATTTTTAGCGTGTGTGAGCAGATTTTGCTGTACGCGAATTTCAACTTCACCACAAATTTGTAGTGTCGAGGTTAATAAACAATCTAATGTATGACTGATTACGCCTTCGGTTGAATTCTCAATCGGTACAACACCAAATGCACAGCTGCCATTTTCAACCGCATTGAAAACTGCGCTAATGCTGGTAACAGGAACTGTTTTTACAGCATGCCCAAAATGTTTAAATGTGGCTTGTTGTGAAAAAGTACCTTCAGGTCCTAAAAATGCCACGTCTAACGGTTTTTCTAATGCTAAACACGCTGACATCAATTCTCGAAAAAAACGCATCGCAGTTTCATTTGATAAAGGACCCGCATTCAAATCTTGAATACGGCGTAAGACAAGTGATTCACGGTCTGGACGATAAAATGAACCACTTTCACCTTGTGCGAGTTTAGTTTTAGCAACTTCTTCGGCATAACGAGCGCGTTGATTGATAAGCTGTAAAATTTGCGCGTCAACAGCATCAATTTTTTCTCTTAATTCTACTAAAGGGGTGATTGAAATTGGCGGCATATTGTTGGGTCCTTTTCTTCGATTTAAAGCGTAATAGATTGGCGAAAAGATACCATATTTGTAGGAATGGCGCGACGCTACGATTGCCACAAAAATAATAGCTCAATTGTTACAATTCAAATTTCTGTGACTTTAATCACAGTTTTTTGTTTTTGATTTCATACAATGGAAACCCAAAACTCAAGTGATGATATGATGATATGCCCCACTAAATTTTAAAAAAGTGGGGCATCTCGACCGATTTTAATTTATCTAAATACTGATAGGCTTTATTTTCAAAGAGTTACATTTTGGCATTGGCATTGCATCTATCAAAGAATCGAAAACGTTAAACAGGTCTTAATCATGAAAAAAATCCTCGTCACCTTAGCCTTAACGACTTTTGCTTTGACGGCAAATGCGACAGAGGTCGGTCAACCCGCTCCGCAATTTAAATTACCTTCCTTAAAAACAGATTCACCAACACAATTAAAACAATTCGCTGGCAAAGTCGTTTATTTAGATTTTTGGGCTTCGTGGTGTGCGCCTTGTAAAACATCGTTTCCGTTGTTGAATAAATTGCACAAAAAACTCAATGCACAAGGTTTTGAAGTAGTCGCGATAAATTTAGACGGTAATAAAACGCTCGGTGAAAAATTCTTACAGGATGTACCTGTTGATTTCACTGTGTTACGCGACGAAAATGGCGAATTAGCAGACCAATATGTGGTTGATTCCATGCCGACCTCATTCATCATTGATAGAAACGGCATCGTACAAAAAATCCATCATGGTTTCAGTGCTGATGATATAGCGGAACTCGAAGCAAAAATCGTTGAATTGTTGGCAAAAAAATGAAATTTTTGACACTCATTTTGATAATTGGATTAACCGCTTGTTCGGACGTTTTACCCCGCCAACGGGGAAATTTAGCGTTACCGCAAATGGCTTTAACGCCCGACGCACAAGAATTTGGATTGCGCCAACACGCCGCATTTAGTAAGGAAGCTGCAAGTGGTGGTTATGGCGGCGGCGGGGGTGGATGTGGTTGTAATTAACAAGGAAGAAAAATGAAAAAAAATAAATCAAACGATTTGGCAAAATTGAGTTTAGCCGCTTTTGCGCTAACGGGCGTGATGCAAGATGCCAACGCAGGGCGAGTGGATGAATCGTACAACAGTGATTTTCAATACGGAAATTATTCAGAAAGCGGTAATCGAATGAATGTTGATATTTTTGATTTAGGCGTTGCTGCACCGATTGGAAAATCAATGACGTTTGCTGCGAGTGCCGTGCGTGACGTGATTTCGGGCGCGTCGCCAAAATATAATAAAAAAGACAGCAATGGCAAAGTCGTTCAAATGTTAAGTGGCGCATCTCCTGCAAATTGGTGTCATCAATCTATTTGCGACCAGCGCGACGGCGTGAATTCAAATCTAACGTATTTTTTTGACAATGCCGCATTGAATTTAGGCGGAGGTTTTTCGCAAGAACAGGATTACACGTCACGTTTTGTGAACAGTAATTTGAGCTGGGATTTTAATAAAAAATTAACGACCTTAAATTTGGGTGTTTCAGTTGCGTTTGATGTGGTTGAACCTTCTACGTTTAACGCCGATTGTGGGACAGTAAGTTGCTATAAAACGAGTCAGCAATATCTAATTGGTGTGACGCAAATTATTGATAAAAATTCGCTGATTCAACTGAATATGACCTATGGTTACAGCGAAGGTTATTTGTCTGATCCGTACAAAATGGTTTGGTTTTATAATGGTAACAACGTGTCAGACATTCAATCAGATAAACGTCCGCGCCAAAAAAATCAATTTGCTTGGCTTGCACAATACGTTCATAACTTTGAAGCCTTGAATAACGCGGCATTACACGCTGATTACCGTTTTGGTCTGGACGATTGGGGAATCCATTCTCATACAACAGAATTGAGTTGGCATCAGCCTGTCGGAAATGGATTTCAGGTTATTCCACGTTTTAGATATTATTCGCAAGACAGTGCAGATTTTTATTCACCTGTTTTTTCTGGCACACATAACGATTATGGCGCATATTCGAACGATTATCGTTTGGCTGGATTTGGTGCAATTTCAGGTGGTTTGAAATTGGCAAAAACATTCTCACACCCGCACAAATCTGTTGAACAATTAAAATTACAAGCGGGAGTTGAATACTACGATCACAGCGCGTCCTATCAATTAGGCGGTAACAATTCAGGAAGTTTTGCTGATTTTAGTTATTATTTGATCAACGCCTCACTCAATTTGAAATTTTAAAATGAACAAAAATTTTTCTATTTTCGCGCTGTGGCTAAGCGTGATGTCGTTTGCGATTGCAGACGCGCCAACCGCGACTATTCAAGTCAAAACATTAAAGGCAACGTCGCCCGCGCAATTTGAAATTGATTTCACCGTTCCCGCGCAGCATCACGCTTATTTGGATAAAGGCGATGAGCAAATGTACATTCCCATCACGTTTGATGCGAATGGAGAATTAGCTGGTAAAGGTTTAAAAATTGACGAGTTGAAAAAACCAGCGGGAGTTTATGACGCAGAAGTGAAAGC
>CANKON010000083.1 GCA_947484105.1 Methylococcaceae bacterium
GTATGCCATCTGCGGTAGGTTATCAACCAACACTTGCTGAAGAAATGGGCGTGTTGCAAGAACGTATTACATCAACGAAAACAGGTTCAATTACCTCGATTCAAGCGGTTTATGTTCCTGCGGACGATTTAACCGATCCTTCGCCAGCAACAACTTTCGCGCATTTAGACGCAACGGTTGTATTGTCACGTCAAATTGCAGAATTAGGTATTTATCCAGCGATTGATCCACTCGATTCAACTAGCCGTCAATTAGATCCGTTAGTTATTGGTCAAGAGCATTATGACGTAGCGCGTAACGTCCAAGGTACGTTGCAACGTTATAAAGAATTACGCGATATTATTGCGATTTTGGGCATGGACGAATTGTCAGAAGAAGACAAATTGACTGTTGCTAGAGCGCGTAAAATCCAACGTTTCTTATCACAACCATTCTTTGTTGCTGAAGTATTCACTGGTTCGCCAGGTAAATATGTTTCGTTGAAAGATACGATTGCAGGCTTCAAAGGTATTTTGGCTGGCGATTATGATGCAATTCCAGAACAAGCGTTCTACATGGTTGGCACGATTGACGAAGCATTAGAAAAAGCCAAAACGATGAAAGCGTAAGGCTGTTGTCTACTAACTTTAAATTTTTAAGGTAATAAATCATGACAATGTCAGTGCATGTAGACATCGTGAGTGCGGAGAAAGAGATTTTTTCAGGTTTGGCAGAGATGGTTTTTTGTCCTGCTGAAGAAGGAGAAGTCGGTATTTCACCTCGTCACGCGCCGTTAATTACAAAGCTCAATCCTGGTGAAGTTCGTGTCAAAGTTAGCAGTACCGAAAGCTATCCGTTTTTTATTTCGGGTGGATTATTGGAAGTGCAGCCACACGTTGTAACGATTTTAGCTGATACTGCGATTCGTGCGAAAGACATCGATGAAGCTGCGGCGATTCAAGCGAAACAACGTGCCGAAGAAGTTTTGGCAGACAAAACCAGTCGCGTGGATTATGCTTCGGCTGAAAAACAGTTGCATCAAGCCATTATGCAATTACGCACACTCGATAGATTTAGAAAACGCGGCGGCTAACGATTAAGTTATCGCACGATTCTTAACAAAAAGCCCGATAACGTCTGACGCTATCGGGCTTTTTTGTTTTACGGAGAAGAAAATGAATTTAACGACCATCATTCTCGCAGCAGGTAAAGGAACACGAATGCGTTCCAAATTGCCGAAAGTGTTACACAAAATTGCTCACAAACCGTTGTTGCAACACGTCCACGACACGGCTGTTCAACTCGAAAACAACGAGATTCATATTGTCATCGGTCACGGCTCAGATTTAGTCAAACAAACGTTGGAGAATTTGCAAGTAAATTGGGTGGAACAAACTGAGCAACTCGGCACAGGTCACGCCGTGCAACAAGTGAGCAACCAAATTTCTAACGACACGATTGCACTGATTTTATATGGTGACGTGCCGTTATTGAAAATAGAAACGTTGCAAAATCTAATTTCAAAAATAACTGAAAAAACACTTGCTCTTTTGACAGTAAATTTAGCCGACCCAATGGGTTACGGACGGATTGTGCGTGACGATTCTGGAAATGTTTTGCGAATTATCGAAGAAAAAGATGCAACTGAAGTAGAAAAACAAATTACTGAAGGCAACACAGGTATTTTAGCGGTTCAAGGAAAATCCTTAAAAAAATGGCTTTCGCAACTGCGAAATAATAACACGCAAGGTGAATACTACTTGACAGATATTATTGCGTTAGCAGTTTCTGATGGTTTTGAAATCATCACCAGTTCACCTCAAAATGAAGACGAAGTTTTAGGCGTGAATGACAAATTGCAACTCGCGCATTTAGAGCGCGTTTATCAATTACAACAAGCCGAAATTTTAATGCGTCAAGGCGTGACATTGAGTGACCCAAATCGTTTTGATTTACGGGGAACTTTGGAAGTGGGACAAGACGTTGAAATTGATGTGAATGTAATTTTTGAAGGTAAAAACCAAGTCGGTAATAATGTCAAAATTGGCTCGAATTGTTCAATCAAAAATGCCACGATTGGGGACGATGTGATTATTTTGCCGAATTGCGTAATTGAAAATGCTCAAGTCGGTGCGAATAGTCGAATTGGACCTTTTGCAAGGTTGCGTCCTGAAACGGTTTTAGCGACTGACACGCATATTGGCAATTTTGTTGAAATCAAAAAGTCAGTCATCGGGCAGGGCAGTAAAGTGAATCATTTAAGCTACATCGGCGACAGCCTTGTTGGCAAAAAAGTGAACATTGGCGCAGGCACAATCACTTGCAATTACGACGGCGTAAATAAATTTCAAACAATTATCGAAGACGGCGCATTTATTGGCTCAGACACGCAACTTGTTGCGCCTGTTACCATTGGCAAAAACGCCACAATCGGCGCAGGTTCAACGATTACTAAAGATACGCCTGACGATAAATTAACGCTCAGTCGTAGTAAACAACTTTCAGTTTCAGGCTGGCAACGTCCCGTGAAAAAGGAGAAATTATAATGTGTGGCATTGTCGCAGGCATCGCGCAACGCAACGTGATTCCAATTTTATTGGAAGGTTTGAAGCGTCTTGAATATCGCGGCTATGATTCAGCAGGGTTAGCGGTTTTGCATGAAAATAAAATTATGCGTCAACGCGCTGTTGGAAAGGTCAACGGCTTAGAAATGTTGTTGAAAGAAAATCCAACTTCGGGAAATATCGGTATCGCGCACACGCGTTGGGCAACGCACGGTAAGCCTAGCAAAGAAAACGCACATCCTCACGTCAGTTGCAATACAGTTGCGGTCGTTCATAACGGAATTATTGAAAATCACGAACAACTTCGCGCCGCGCAACGTCAAAATCATTATGAGTTCACCTCTGAAACTGACACCGAAGTAATTGTCCATGAAATTTTTCACGCGCTGAAAACGTCAGAAAATTTGCTTGCTGCAGTGAAAAAAACTGTGCCAAAACTCGAAGGGGCTTATGCGTTGGCAATTATGTCAAGCGACGAACCAGACATGTTGGTTGCCTGTCGGAAAGGTAGCCCGCTTGTAATTGGCGTAGGAATTGGTGAGTATTTTGTTGCGTCTGATGTTGCAGCATTATTGCCCGTCACGCAACGCTTTATCTTTTTAGAAGAAGGCGACGTGGCGGCGATTAAAATTGATTCGCTCATCATTTTTGACACGCAAAATAATGTTGTCGAACGCGCAACAAGAGAAAGTCAATTAACCGCTGATGCGGTTGAAAAAGGCGAATATCGTCATTTCATGATAAAAGAAATTTACGAACAACCGTTCGCGGTATCACAAACGTTAGAAGGGCGATTTATCAATCAGCGCGTGCAAGATAGTGCATTTGGTTTTGATGCAGCGCGAATTTTTGATGGCATAAAATCGATACAAATTCTAGCCTGCGGTACCAGTTATCATGCGGGATTAGTTGCTCGTTATTGGTTTGAAGAATTAGCGCGAGTGCCTTGTAATATCGAAGTTGCCAGCGAATTCCGTTACCGAAATCCTGTTTTAGCGGCGGACACATTAGTTGTAACAATTTCGCAATCGGGCGAAACGGCTGATAC
Source organism: Methylococcaceae bacterium (assembly GCA_947484105.1). Lineage (GTDB taxonomy): Bacteria > Pseudomonadota > Gammaproteobacteria > Methylococcales > Methylomonadaceae > UBA10906. The sequence goes on from CANKON010000083.1 coordinate 3,592, forward strand.
GCTCGCAGCCTTAAAAGAAGCCAAACGATTAGGCGCAAAACACACGCTGGCAATTTGTAATGTGCCTGAAAGTTCACTCGTTCGAGAATCCGATTTAGTGTTGTTAACTCGCGCAGGACCTGAAATTGGCGTGGCATCAACTAAAGCTTTCACAACGCAATTAGTGTCGTTAATGTTATTGGTATTAGCGATTGGGCGACGTTTTGAACTCAATGAAACGTTAGAACAACACATTACGGAGGAGTTATTTAAATTGCCGCGTCAAATGGAAGATGTGTTGCAACTCGACAAAGAAATTGAAATTTTGGCAGAGCGTTTTGCAGAAAAACACCACGCACTGTTTTTAGGACGTGGAGCGCATTATCCGATTGCAATGGAAGGCGCGTTGAAGCTGAAGGAAATTTCTTATATTCATGCCGAAGCCTATCCCGCAGGCGAATTAAAACATGGACCGTTGGCGTTAATTGATTCGGATATGCCAGTAATTACGGTTGCACCAAATAACAGTTTGCTTGAAAAACTAAAATCGAATATGCAGGAAGTTTCTGCGCGAGGTGGGCAGTTAATTGTATTTATGGATGAAACGCTTTCGCCAACGCCTGACGAAAATGTGCAAATTATCAAAATACCGCAAGTTGATAATCACATTTCGCCGATGCTTTACACCTTACCCTTGCAATTGTTGTCGTATCACGTCGCGGTTTTGAAAGGCACCGACGTTGATCAACCTCGCAATTTGGCAAAATCCGTCACAGTTGAATAAAAGGAAAAAATGACTTTGCAAAAATATAATACCGACGACTTACGCATTTGCGGCATGACGGAAGTCATTGCACCTGTAGAAGTTCATACAGAAATGCCAATTTCTGAAACAGCGGCGCAAACCACGTTTCAAGCTCGGCAAGCGATTCATAATATTTTGAAAGGGGACGATGACCGTTTAGTGGTTGTTGTAGGTCCGTGTTCAATTCATGACACAAAAGCCGCACACGAATACGCAGGATTATTAAAAAATGCGATTGCAGAATTTAGTGATGATTTGTTAATTGTGATGCGCGTGTATTTTGAAAAACCACGTACAACGGTAGGGTGGAAAGGTTTAATCAATGACCCAGATTTAGATTCAAGTTTTAATATCAACAAAGGCTTACGAATTGCTCGACAATTATTGCTCGATGTCAATGACATGGGAATTCCAGCCGCAACGGAATATCTTGATTTAATTACACCGCAGTATGTTTCCGATTTAATTTCGTGGGGAGCAATTGGTGCAAGAACAACCGAAAGCCAAGTGCATCGTGAGTTAGCCTCTGGTTTATCATGTCCAGTTGGGTTTAAAAATGCAACCGATGGCACAATTAAAATTGCCATTGACGCGATTGGCGCAGCAATGAGTCCACATCACTTTTTATCGCTGACAAAAGCAGGACATTCCGCTATTTTTTCAACAACAGGAAATGAAGACGTGCATATTATTTTGCGTGGTGGAAATCACCAGCCAAATTATGATGCGGTCAATGTTGAGCAAGTCGCGCATAGCATGGAAAAAGCGAATTTGCGTCCGAATATCATGATTGATTTCAGTCATTCAAACAGTTTGAAACAATGCCAGCGTCAGTTAATTGTGGGTGATGACGTTGCCGCACAAATTGCAAATGGCGATAAACGCATTATGGGTGTGATGATTGAAAGTCACTTAAAAGCAGGTTCTCAATCAGTTATTGAAGGGAAAGAATTAGTTTATGGACAAAGTATTACCGATGCTTGCTTGTCATGGAAAGATACCTTGCCGCTTTTAACAACGCTGGCGAATGCCGTACAAAAAAGAAGATTGCAATTATAACGTAGACAAAAAATAGTCTGATTTAACGACCACCAGCTCAACGCTGGTGAGTTTATTACGAATGGGAAATCGTTAATCCAACGATAGCGTAAAAGTAACCTTCGCTAACCCGTTCTGTAACATCACCTGTTAAAACTTTATAGCGATATTTCGTTACCCAAGCAAAATGATTCTTCATTTTGTATAAATCAAGAAACGTGCGACTATCAGCGTTTAGCACTTAAACTTCAATGATAACTTATGATAAATAACGATGTATTACGCCGCGTACGTTACGCTTTAAATTTAAACGATGCCGCCATGATGGACATCTTTGCGTTGAGCGATTATGAAATTACGCGCGAGAATTTACTTAAATTGCTTAAAAAAGACAATGAACCTGATTTTGTGGCACTCACTAATTCGCAATTGTCTTTATTTTTAGACGGTTTAATTACTTACAATCGCGGAAAAAAAGAAGATGCGCCGTCTAAGAAATCGAACAGTAATTTGGACAATAATGGCATTCTTAGAAAATTAAGAATTGCGTTTGAATTCAAAGAAGAAGATATGTTGCACACATTGAAATTAGCAGATTTTGAATTATCGAAACCTGAACTCAGTTCCTTCTTTAGACATGAAGCGCATAAACATCACCGAAAATGCGGCGATCAAGTCTTAAGAAATTTTCTGCAAGGTCTCATTATTCGTTTTAGACAGGCAGATTTGGAACAAGAATCTGATTAAAAATGGGCAGCCAAAATAGACTTACTTTTTAAATTTTCTAATTTTTATAACTCTCAGAAATGCAAGAAATCAATCCAATAAAAAACAAACTCTCTGATTTAAAAAGCCGCGTCGATGAGCTTAGGGGGTATCTTTGACTTCGATACAAAAAACGAACGATTAACCGAAGTTTTACGCGAATTAGAAGACCCCAAAATTTGGGAAAATCCGCAACTCGCACAAGATTTAGGCAAAGAACGTGGACAATTAGAACTCGTTGTAAATGGTTTAATCGAACTCACACGTGGTTTAGACGACGCTGAAGAATTGCTCGAAATGGCAGTTGAAGAAAATGATTCTGACACGGTTGATATTGTCACAA
>CANKON010000084.1 GCA_947484105.1 Methylococcaceae bacterium
CTCCCAGTAAATCGCACAGACAGCATTAACCTTACAAGTACTGTTGAAATTAGAAAAAGTATTGAATCGTCACTTTCGCAATCTAGCGCAGATGTCGAGAAATTGATGCGAATTAAAGCGGCTATCGAAAATGGGACTTATGAAATCAATCCCGATCAGATTGCAGCAAAGATACTAAATTATGTGTATTAAATTTTTATGAGAGAAAACTAACTTTATGATTGAACACACCTTTCCAATTGCAGAGCAGTTGATGGCGAATGCGTTGCCGCTCGCTCAACGCCTTCACCAGCAACTGTCGCAAGAAGCCGACAGCTTGATACGCACGCAGCAAGCGAGCTTTATCAAAGCCATCGCGGACAACAAGCGAGATTTGGTTATGCAACTGGATTTGTTCAATAAACAGTTAGAACAGATTTTGGCGGCGGAACAATTGCCGCATTCGATTGAAGGTGTTGAAGCCTATTTTCAATTGGTAGCCATTGCAGGTTTATCAGCGGATACGCTGAGATTAAACTGGGAGAAATTGATTGAATTATGCACGAATTGCAAAAATCTAAATGAGCAAAATGGCGCAAGCATCGATATGCTGGCACGCAATACCAAACGCACGCTTCACATTTTGAAAGGTAAGTCCGAAAACATCACCAGTTATGGACGCGATGGTTCAACGATTACCGAATTCCAAAATAACACTTTCGTTTCTGTTTAACACACAAAATACTGGTCAAATCATGCTAAACTTATCGTCTACCGCCTCGGTAGCTCAGTAGGATAGAGCGGTCCCCTCCTAAGGGACAGGTCAGTGGTTCGATTCCGCTTCGGGGCAAAAATCTATGATTCTTCAGTCTTAAAGCACCCCATTTTCCAAGACAGGCATAACCCAGTATTGAATCCCCGAATCTGAAAATTCTTCGCGTAAATTCACCAATAATTTTGCCAAATTTTCGCCATCCACATACATTTGAAAACGAATTCGTTTTTGCCTGCCCGTCACTTGTTCGGCAATCGACAAGCCTTGATTTTGATGATGATGAGCATAAACAGGAAAACCAGAAAAGCCGCGTTCAAATTCTAACGTCAATAAATTATCAACAACCATGCCTTCTAAAGCAGGCGGAACGTTAAGGGTGATGAGATATTCTTGGGTCATAATTTAATTTCCTTAGTTTGACCAAACAACCGAAACAAAATCGGCAATAAAAATAACGTCAAAAATGTCGATGAGACCAACCCACCAATGACCACAATTGCTAACGGACGTTGAATTTCAGAACCTGGACCTGTTGCATATAACAACGGAATCAACCCAAACGCTGCAATAGTCGCCGTCATTAAAACAGGTCGCAACCGCCGCGATGAACCAATCATCACAACTTTTGTTATATCCATGCCTGTTGCAAGCAATTGGTTAAAATAACTCACCATCACCACACCATTCAAAACCGCGATGCCAAGTAAGGCGATAAAACCAACCGATGCAGGAACGGATAAGTATTCGCCCGAAATCCAAAGCCCAAACACGCCGCCAATCATCGCCAACGGAATGTTTGACAGTACCAAAACCGCTTGTTTTACTGAGCCAAACGTTGAAAACAACAACAGAAAAATCAAGCCCAACGAAATCGGAATCACAATGGAAAGCGTTGCAGCGGCACGTTGTTGATTTTCAAATTGCCCACCAAATTGCACCATATAACCTGTTGGTAACGTTACTTTTTCAGCTACCAATTTACGCGCTTCTTCAACAAAACTGACCAAATCACGCCCTTCAACATTGCTGCGAATGACCGTGAAACGCTGCCCTTTTTCGCGTCCAATCGCGACTACGCCTTCAACTTGTTCAATTTTTGCAATTTCTGTGACGGGAATTCGCCCCGCATTATTGGGTAATGAAATCTGCAAACTATCAAAATTTGAACTCGTACTGTCACCGCGTAAAATCAACGGCGTGCGGCGAATGCCTTCTTGCACAATTCCCAGTTTTAAACCTTCAATTTCAGAACGCAATAACGTTTCAATGCTATCGCTATCAAGTCCAAAACGTCCCGCCGCCGTTTTATCAATTCTTAATTGCAAAAATTTCATACCGTCATTTTTCTTGGCAACCACATCGCTAGAACCTTGGACTTGCTTTAACACATCCGCAATTTCAATCGCTTTTTCATTCAACACCGCCAAATCTGAACCGAATAATTTCACCGCCACGTCGCCGCGTGTTCCCGTGAGCATTTCTGAAACGCGCATCTCAATCGGCTGGGTAAAACTAAATGCTAATCCTGGTGTTTGCGCCATTTCCGTGCGAATTTTTTCAAGCAAGGCTTCCTTATTTTCAACCGTCCATTCTTCTCGCGGTGACAACACTAAAAACATATCCGTATCATTAAATCCCATCGGATCTAAACCCAATTCGTCAGAACCGACGCGCCCAACAATCGTTTTAATTTCAGGGATATTTTTGAGTAGATTTTTTTGAATTTGTTCATCAAGCATGACCGATTGATTCAAGGTAATTGACGGCAATTTTTCGACTTGCACAATAATGTCGCCTTCGTCGAGCGTTGGCATAAATGTGCTGCCGATTTGCCCAAAAATCAGCACAGTCAAGGTAAGCATCACACCGACTGCGACAAAAATCTTTTTACTGTTATCCAAACACCACGCGAGTGATGGCTGATAAAGTTGCTGACATTTGCGCGGTAACCACGGTTCTTCATGCGACACTTTCGTCATTAAATACGACGCGACAACAGGAATCACGGTCAGGGATAAAACAAGTGAACCACTTAATGCAAATACAATCGTTAGTGCCACAGGCGTAAATAATTTACCTTCCAAACCTTGCAATGTCAGCAACGGTAAAAATACGATAATAATAATTAAAATTCCCGATGTGACTGAACTGGCAACTTCGGTGGTCGCACGATAAATAACGTGCAAACGCGGCAAACGATCCGCCGTTTTTGTATGAGCCAAATGGGTAATTAAATTTTCAACCACCACGACTGCTGCATCTACTAGCATTCCGATGGCAATCGCCAAACCGCCTAAACTCATCAAATTTGCCGACATTCCCATGACGTGCATCAAAATAAACGTGAATAAGGCAGAAAGCGGCAACACAATTGCCACGACAATCGCAGCGCGTAAATTCCCCAAAAATAACAGCAACAAAACCAATACCAGCGCAATCGATTCGCCGAGCGCGTGAATCACGGTTTCAACCGCTTTATTCACTAAAATCCCGCGATTGTAAAAAACGTCTAAATGCACGCCTTTTGGCAAACTGGGAGTTAATTCGGCAATTTTAGCTTCAATGCCTTCAACCGTTGCCCGCGCATTCGCTCCTCGCAAACTCAACACGATTCCCGTCACTGCTTCGCCAACATTACTTTTTGTAGTCGCGCCATAACGGGTTAATGCGCCAATTCGCACATCGACTGCCACGTCACTGACTTTGACAGGCGTTTGCCCCGCGCCACTCACCACAATCGAACGCACATCATCGAGCGTTTTAATTCGCCCTTCCGCACGAACAATTAAAGCTTCCTCGCCTTCCGTTAAACGCCCTGCCCCGTCATTTTTATTATTTCGTTCTAAGGCTTGAATCAGCATATCAATCGTAATACCACGCGCTGACATTTTCATATTGTCAGGAATGACTTCAAAACTACGCACTTCCCCACCCAACGCATTCACATCAGCAACGCCTGAAACAGTGCGTAACGCTGGGCGAATCACCCAATCGAGCAAATCACGGCGTTGCATTAACGTTAAATCACCGCCTGCAATCGAAAACATAAACATTTCACCCAACGGCGTAGTCATCGGCGCAATGCCGCCTTGAATGCCTGACGGTAAATCTGCCCAAATCGTATTCAAACGCTCGGCGATTTGTTGCCGCGCCCAATAAATATCAATGCCTTCTTCAAAATCAACCGTGATGTCTGTTAGCGCGTATTGTGAACGCGAGCGCAACATCGCCTGATGTGGAATACCGAGCAATTCAACTTCAATCGGCGCAGTAATTCGCGCTTCGACTTCTTCGGGTGTCATACCAGCGGCTTTGATGATGATTTTTACCTGTGTCGGCGACACTTCGGGAAAAGCGTCGATGGGCAAATGCTTAAACGCATAAAAACCGCCGCCGCCCAATATCACCACAAACACCATCATCAATAAACGTTGACTGAGTGCAAAACGAATTAAGCCTGTCATTTTTTAATTATTCCTTTTTTTCATATTTTCGATTTCCACCAACGGCGCAACCAATCCGATTACAATTCAACTAATGCAGAACTTGGTTGGCTCTTTTGGCTTTACTAAAATCGTATTCTTTACGCATAATTTTTCGTTAATTAAAAAACGCTATTTTAATCAATACACCAGCACTCATGCTGCAAATTGCCAGCAATGCACGATTAGTCAGTTTTGTTATTAAAATATCCTGTTGCATCGCGGCAAGTTGGGTGATGATTCGCAGTTCTGTATCTCGAATTTTCAACTCAGTTTCTTTGATTCGAGCATCTAAATCCTTATTAGTCGTAATATCATCAAGTCTGTATTCATGTTTGACTTGTGCAATATCAGCTTGATTCTTTTCAATTGCGGCGTTCGCCGTTTTACCTTGAATGTTAGCAATAACTTCCGCCTGTTGCTCTGTAAAACCCGCGTTTTTGAGTTCGTTGTAAAACTCGTGAATGTTCAATGCGTATGCCATAAAGCCTCCTGTTTATTTTTTAGTTTTTTCGATTTTGCTGCGTCTTCGATTTTCTTTTTTGCCGCTGGTTTTACGTCAACAGGAAACGAGAAATTGTTATAAATAATCGTATTTGAATAACGATAATCGCTTTTTAAACGTCCGCAAACCGTTCGTATCCAAGCGTTTTGCGAATTTCGCGGCGCGGTCGTGTTGGGTTTCGATGCTGATTTTGTTGGTCATTCTTCAGAGCTTCCCAAACCCAGCCAATTTGCTTTTAAAACCGCCGCGCCTTTCAACGCAATCGTTTCATTTCCTGAAAAATCCCCACTGATAATCGTTTCATCGTCTTTTTTACTGATTTGTGTCACGGGTTTTATTTCAAATCCGTTCGTATTTCGCACAAAAACAAACGCTTTACCATCATTTTGAGCAATCGCGGTATTTGGCACATTGAACACTTTTTGTGTCGTGGTTTTGCTGATTTGAACATTTAGACGTTGTCCCGCACGAATTTGTTTTCGAGAATTTTTAACAATTGCTCGCGCCAAAATCGTTTGATTTTCAGCATTCACACTTTGTCCAAGCAAACTAATTTCAGCCGTCAAATTTGTGCTATCAATTTTGACCGAATCGCCAATTTTTACGTCGCCAATCTGCTCCTGTGGAATTGCACAATCCAGCCAAAGCGTTTGTAAATTTGCGACGCGATAAAGCGGCGTTAAGCTATCAATGCGCGTTCCAGCCACTGCCATGCGCTCAATTACCACGCCTGAAATTGGCGACCGAATCAACAAATGACTGTTTAATTGACCTGTTGCACTGCCGCCTGCAATTTCCAACAATCGTTTTGCTTCTTGTACGTCTAAGTTCGCCGCATTAAACGCACTTTGTGTTTCTTGCACACGCCGCGCTGCGATAATTCCCTCTTGTGCGAGTGTTTTATCACGTTGATAAGCGGAGTTGGCAAGTTGCAACGCACTGTTTGCTTTCAAATAATTACTTTGCAAACTCAGCAAATTCGGACTGTCAATTTGCGCGAGAACGTCCCCTTTTTTAACTTCGTCACCGAGTGACGCGTTAAGTTGGTTAATAATGCCCGCTTGCGACGCACTCACAACGTATTCATTATTGGGCGGAATCAATACATTTGCAGGCGCATATAAAACAGGAATTTCCGTCACAGACACCAGTTTTCCTTGCACAATTCCTAAATTTTCAATTTGCGGTGCGGTTAATTGCACCTGATTTTCCAATGCGAAAAGCGGTGAACTCAAAATAAATAAAAAAATAAAACGTTTCATGGCAATACTCCGACCGCTTGATTGTAAAGAGCAAAATCGCGCTGCACGATAATCGTGCGTTCTTTCGCGGACAAAACGGCGAGTTGCGTTTGTGATTGAATTTTCAACAAATCGATTAAATCAATTTCGCCCACTGAAAAACTGACAAACGTCATTTTCAAATGTTTTTCGGCAACCGTCTTTAATTCGTTTGATATGGCTAATTCGGCTTGATTGACCTGCAAATTGTGTTCGGCTTCATGGTGTACTTGTTCTAAATCTCGAAAAAGTTGATCACGTTCTGCGCGTAATTTGTTGAGTTCGACATTTAACGCTGCCACTTGCGGGGCTAAATGCGCTTGTCCACCAAACGGCACATTTACGCCGATGTTAAAACTTTCGGTGTTATTACTGCGTTCATCACGGTGGCTTGGACGATCGCTATTAATGCCGACAGTGACATTTGTTTGTCCTGAACCAACTAATTGCAATGCGTCTAATTCAGATTGTTTGCGTTCAATTTGTGAATTCACAG
>CANKON010000085.1 GCA_947484105.1 Methylococcaceae bacterium
CCTGCGGGAAACAAGCCGACAGTATTCAAACTTTGAAAATTATCACCACGTTTAATGCGAATCGGTGAAGACGTGCGCGTTTCAACACCCGTTAAAAGTGCGTCGTGCATCGCAAATCCTTTAATTTTTTTATCAAAAGCAGGCAAGGCTTCACGAATCGCGTCAACCGCATAATCGGGTAGGGCAGAACTCAAATCGCCTAATTTCACGGACGGAGTGTAAGACGGTTGCACGATTCCGAATGTTGTAGAAGGTTGTCCTGCCAGAAAATCACCCACTAATTGCGCTGGTGCGGAATAATTTTCACCGCCTAACAAAAACGCTTGGCGTTCCCAATGCCGTTGTAAATCAACGCCTGCTAAAACGTGTTGTGGATAATCCATTTCGGGTGTAATGCCTACGACAATTGCGCTATTTGCATTGCGTTCGTTTCGTGAATACTGACTCATTCCGTTCGTAACAACGTGACCTGCTTCGGACGTGGCAGCAACAACCGTTCCGCCTGGACACATACAAAAACTATAAACCGATCGTCCATTTTTGCAGTGATGTACGAGTTTGTAATCCGCTGCGCCAAGTAATGGATGCCCAGCATCATTACCAAAACGGCATTGATCAATTAACGATTGCGGATGCTCAATACGAAAGCCCATCGAAAACGGTTTCGCCTCCATATAAACGCCGTTGCGTTGCAACATTGAAAACGTATCGCGTGCGCTGTGACCAATGGCTAACACCACGTTTGAACTTTCTAGTGTTTCGCCATTCGCCAATTGCACGCCTTGCACTTTTCCATTTTCAATCAACAATTCATCAACGCGGCTTTCAAAACGAATGTCACCGCCTAACGATTCAATGGTGGCGCGAATTTGTTCTACCATCGACACCAACCGAAATGTGCCAATATGGGGTTTGCTTAAATATAAAATTTCAGGTGGTGCACCTGCTTTGACAAATTCTTGCAACACTTTTCGCCCGTAATAATGAGGGTCTTTAATTTGAGTGTACAGTTTGCCGTCGGAAAACGTGCCAGCACCGCCTTCACCAAATTGAACGTTCGATTCAGCATTAAATTGACGTTTGCGCCACAATCCAAACGTGTCTTTTGTGCGTTCACGCACGGATTTTCCACGTTCCAACATAATCGGATTGAAACCCATTTGTGCCAAAATCAACGTTGCCAATAATCCACAAGGTCCTGAACCAATAACAATCGGACGTTCTTTTTGGGTCGTCGTTACGCTTAGTGGCAAATGGTATTCGGTATCAGGCGTTTGACTAATGTGAATATCACCCGCGAATTTTGCCAAAATTTCAGCTTCATTTTTCAGTTCAACATCGATGGTATAAACCATTTGAATAGCGTCACGTTTTCGCGCGTCGTGACCTTGACGAAAAATGTGATAGCCAATAAATTCATTAAAATCAATTTGTAGGCGAGATAAAACAGTAAGCTGCAAATCGTCAGCTGAATGATTGAGAGAAAGTTTGAGTTCAGTGATTCTTAGCATAGTGGCTTTACTTAAAAGTTGGTTGATACTTAGACGTTAGATTAAAAAAACAGTTATCATTATTTCTGTAATCGGTTTGGCGGTTTGTTTTGGATATTGTAAAATGCAACGCAGGCGGTGGTGTGCAGCACCGAAAAATAAAATAATTAACTTACATAAATTTAGGAAAAGAAAATGGCTATAGCACCCGAAATGTTACAAAAGAAAATTCTTATTGTTGACGATGCCGCTTCAATGCGAACCCTGACAAAAGCTATTTTGCGTGAAGCGGGTTTTGTCCATGTTTTTGATGCACCAGGTGGTCGTGAAGCGTTACAAATGATGGCAAAAGTTAAAATCAACGTCGTAATTTGTGACTGGAATATGCCAGGCATGAGTGGTATTGAATTATACCAAGCGGTTAAAGAAGACGAAAAATTAGTGACTCCACCTTGGATTATGCTGACTTCTTCTGGTGAAGCTGACAAAGTAAAAGAAGCTATTTCTGTTGGTATCACATCTTATATTGTTAAACCGTTCAAACCTGATAATTTGATTACCCAGCTTGTTAATAAACTTAAAGCGGGTTAATTCAAATCCCAATGGCAATCACGGCAACGTGCCGTGATTGTGCCACAGCTTTTATTCTGCGTCGTCTGATTCAACTGCTTCCACAAAACCGCAACCCTTTTGCGGACACACTTTTTGAATCCCGTGTTTTTTACTTTCTTTGAGCGTCAAAATTGCCCAATTACATTTTGGACAAGGCTCATTCAACGGTGCATTCCAAAGTGCATAATCACACGTCGGATACGTTTCACATGAATAAAAAATCTTCCCGCTACGCGCCTTGCGTTTAAAAATTTGTCCTTTTTGACATTGTGGACACTGCACATCCGTACCCAGTGGTTTTTCAATGGGTTCAATATAACGGCAATCGGGATAACCTGTGCAACCAATAAATTTCCCATAACGTCCTGTTTTATAAATCAAAGTAGATTTGCATTCTGGGCATTCGCGTCCTTCAACTAATTCTGGTTCAATTTCTGCTGAATCCGTTAAATTTCGCGTGTAATTACATGTTGGATAATCGGTACAGCCAATAAAACGCCCATTACGCCCTAATCGAATTGATAAGGCTTTGCCACATTGTGGGCAGAGTTCGTCAATCGCTTCTTGAGTGACATCTTTGCGTTGCACAGACGCTTCTTTTGCGATGATTAACTCACCAAATGGTTCCCAAAAACTGTGCATTAACGGAACCCATTCCTTTTCGCCCCGAGCTACCGCATCTAAATCGTCTTCTAAATTCGCTGTAAAATCGTAATCGACATATTTTGTAAAATGTTCCGTCAAAAATTTATTCACAATTCGCCCCACGTCTGTCGGTTGAAAACGTTTGGTTTCAAGCGTGACATATTCGCGGTTTTGCAATGTTGAAATAATCGAGGCATACGTCGAAGGACGACCAATACCGTGTTCTTCGAGAGCTTTCACCAAACTGGCTTCACCATAACGCGGCGGCGGTTCGGTGAAATGTTGAGCAATTAACACATCGTTCAATTTAACGGTATCGCCTTCTTTTACTTGTGGCAGAAAATTTTCTTTGTCATCGCCATCTTTAGAATCGTCTTTGCCTTCTAAATAAACCGCCATAAAACCAGGATTTGCCACCGATGAACCTGTGGCACGAAAAACGTGTTTGCCTTCATTGCAACTCAAATCAATTGCCACACTGTTCAACGTTGCGTGAATCATTTGGCAAGCAATCGTACGTTTCCAAATCAATTCATAAAGTTTGAATTGTTCGGCGGTTAAAAATGATTGAATTTGGCTCGGCAAATAACGTGCTGATGTGGGACGCACGGCTTCATGTGCTTCTTGAGCATTTTTCGATTTCGTTTTATAAACGACAGATTCTTTCGGCACATTTTCCGCGCCATACGTTTCAGCGATTAAAGCGCGAATATCATCCACCGCTTCTTTCGATAAATTCACCGAATCGGTACGCATATAAGTAATCAATCCTGCCGTTTCACCGCCAATATCGATGCCTTCGTAAAGCTGTTGCGCGACAGTCATCGTGCGCTTGGTTGTAAAACCTAATTTTCGAGCCGCTTCTTGTTGCAACGTAGATGTGATAAACGGTGGTGCAGGATTGCTTTTACGTTGTTTCTTTTCAAGTTTCGCAACCGTTAATTTGCCATTCGCCTCTTCAAGTAAAATTTGCTGTGTTTGCGTCGCTAAATCTTCATTATTCAGGCTAAATTGTGAAATTTTTTCGCCATTAAATTGCGTGAGTTTGGCTTTAAAATTCTGTTCCAATGCAAAAACCATCGCATCTGTTGACCAGTATTCGCGACTTTGAAAAGCTTCAATTTCCAATTCACGTTCAACAATTAAACGTAACGCAGGACTTTGAACGCGCCCCGCCGATAAACCACGACGAATTTTTTTCCACAACAACGGCGACAATTTAAAACCCACTAAATAATCCAAAGCACGTCGCGCTTGTTGGGCGTGAACCATGTTGTAATTGAGTTCTGACGGTTCGGCAATCGCCTCCGTGACTGCTTTTTTGGTAATTTCGTGAAACGCCACGCGGTGAACGGTTTTATTTTTGAGTAGATTTTTTTCGTTCAAAAGTTCCAATAAATGCCATGAAATGGCTTCACCTTCACGGTCTGGATCGGTTGCTAAATAAAGCGTATCAGCTGCTTTTAAGGCTTTGGTAATGGCTTGAACATGACGTTGATTACGTTCGACGAGTTCATATTTCATCGCAAAATCATTTTGCGTATCGACCGCGCCTTCTTTTGGCACTAAATCGCGAACATGTCCGTAAGAAGCAAGGACATGAAAATCTTTACCAAGATATTTTTCAATGGTTTTGGCTTTGGCTGGTGATTCAACAATAACGAGATTTTTGCTCATTTATCTATTCCGTTTGATAAAAATTTAATGCACATACGTCGGCAATAAGTCATAAACAATGTCTTCCATTCGCGCCAACGCTAATTCTTCGTCAGGCATATTCAACAACACAATTAACACAATCCATTTTAATTTATCGATGGTCAACGCTTCTTCTAACGCAATCGCACGGTCTAAAACTAACTCACGATTTACCGAGTTTAAAATGCCAGCACGTTCCAACGTCATGATTAAATTTTGACATTCAACATCCAAACGTTCTTTTTCACACGGACTAAAAATGCGAAATGACGACGACGCTTGCGCGGCAATATCAAGGTCTTCAATCGCTAAGGATTCCAACCAATCAAAGGCTTTGTTGACATCTTTATGACCAAATCCCGCCTCTAATAATTCGGTTTTTACCATTTCGTTATCAGGCGGAATTTCGCTGTCTTCGTCCATGTAATTGTCAAAAAGGTACATCAGGACATCAAATATATTTTCTTTCATAATTCCAATTGTTAACTGCGTCTTTATAGGGAAAACCTTTGTTGTTGCCCTGTTTTTCTTTAACCAGATTCGGGCTAAATGTGGCTAGATTCAATAATGTTTGTTCGTTAAGGTCAAGCAATGATTATTCTCGTTATTAGCACAAAAAGCTAATGCGTTGTTTATACTGACTTAATTCAAAAATAATATCTTGCAACGACGCGACACGTTTTGCGCTTTCTCGTTTTCGCCTTTTATATATATACTACGCCTCGGTAATAGCACGATAAGCTAATGTTTATTTAAATTTTTATAAAAAAGGGGAGGAAATATGAAGTTTGTTGTATTGGCATTGTTAGCTTTATTGCTGCCGCAATTTGCGTTTGCAGAAGGCTTTCAAAATTTAGGCATGACAGGAACTGAGCGCGGTATTTACACCGTGTTAATTTTCTTGATTGCATACGGTTTTGTAATGACCGAAGAATTTACACACATGCGTAAATCAAAACCTGTGATTTTAGCAGCGGGGATTATTTGGGCACACGCGGCAATTTTGGCGCAACAAAAAGGCGTTCCGACGCACGAAATGCACTTAGCATTTGAACATGACGTAAAAGAATACGCCGAATTGATGTTGTTTTTGCTTGTTGCGATGACTTACATCAATTCAATGGCAGAACGTAACGTGTTTGAAGCGTTGCGTTCATGGTTGGTTAGAAAAGAATTCAGTTATCGTCAATTGTTTGTAATCACTGGTGTAATTACGTTCTTTTTATCAGCAGTTGCTGATAACTTAACAGCGGCTTTATTAGTTGGCGCGGTCGTTATGGCTGTTGGTGCGGATAACGAAAAATTCGTCAGCATCGGGTTTGTGAACTTGGTTATCGCCGCAAACGCAGGCGGTGCGTTCTGTCCGTTTGGCGACATTACGACATTGATGGTTTGGCAGGCAGAATACGCAGAATTCTTCGACTTCTTTAACTTGTTCATTCCGTCAGTTGTGAATTATGCAATTCCAGCATCGATTATGTATTGGGCAGTTCCAAATGAACAACCGAAAGCAACGAATGAAGAAGCGGTGCAATTGAAACCAGGCGCGTTGATTATTTGCGGTATGTTCTTAATGACTATCGCATTTGCGGTTAGTTTCAAACAAATTTTACACCTTCCTCCTTTCATGGGCATGATGACAGGCTTGTCATTGTTGATGTTGTTCGGTTACTACTTGAGAATGCAAGCGCATAAAAAAGGCGAACACGGTTTCGACATCTTCAACAAAGTGATGCACGCAGAATGGGATACGTTGTTATTCTTCTTCGGTGTGGTTTTCGCGGTAGGTGGTTTAGGTTATATCGGTTACTTAGAATTGTTATCAAGCGCGATGTACGATGGTTTAGGCGCAACGACAGCAAACATTTTAGTCGGTTTAATTTCAGCGATTGTGGATAACATTCCTGTGATGTTTGCGGTATTGAACATGGGCGTAGATATGGATTTGTATCAATGGTTGTTGGTGACTTTAACAGCAGGGGTTGGTGGTTCATTGTTATCAGTGGGTTCAGCGGCTGGCGTAGCGTTAATGGGTTCATCAAATCGCAAATACACATTC
>CANKON010000086.1 GCA_947484105.1 Methylococcaceae bacterium
AAAAGTGCTGATTGCCCGTTTTGGGCTGAGTGAAATTCAAGCAGAAGCGATTTTAGAATTAAAATTGCGCCATTTGATAAAACTAGAAGAAATCAAAATTCGCGGCGAACAAGATTCGCTCTCCAAAGAGCGTGATGGTTTAGAAAAAACGCTCAGCTCTGAAACGCTACTCAAAAAACAAGTTAAAAAAGAACTTCAACAAGATGCCAATGTTTATGGTGATGAGCGTCGCTCGCCACTTGTGACGCGCCAAGCCGCACAAGCCTTAGATGAAACGGCGTTAATTTCAAATGAACCGCTAACCGTAATTTTGTCGGAAAAAGGTTGGATTCGTGCCGCAAAAGGTCACGACGTGGATGCCGAAAGTTTGAATTATCGTGCTGGTGATAATTTTCAAACAGCGGTTAAAACTCGTTCAACGCAATTGGTGTATTTATTCGATACGACGGGGCGCGTTTATAGTTCGACGACACACGATTTACCGTCAGCAAGAACGCAAGGCGAACCATTAACAGGTCGTTTTAATCCGCCCGATAACGCGACTTTTAGCCATTTAATCGCGGGGAATTTGGATGATTTCGTTTTATTGGTTAATTCGTGGGGTTACGGGTTTAAAACTCCGTTAAACGATTTGGCGAGCAAAAACAAAGCGGGAAAATCCTTGGTGACGTTGGCAAATGGTGAAAAATTATTATTGCCATTGCTGACTTCTGACGAAACGAATTTATTGGCGATTGCCACAAATCAAGGGCGTTTGCTAGTTTTTCCATTGAATGAAATGCCGACTTTACCAAAAGGGAAGGGCAATAAGTTGATTCAAATTCCGTCCAATGAATTGCAAAAAGGTACCGATTTTATTGTGGCTTTCACGATTTTAAAACCTGAAAGTGCGTTAATTATTTCGTCTGGTAAACGAACATTGACGTTAAGAGCAAGTGATTTAGCATTGTACACAGGCAATCGAGCCAAACGTGGTACGCTTTTACCAAAAGGCTTTCAGCGTGTTGATGGGTTAGAAAGTAATGGCGGAAACTAATTGAAATTAGAGGGCGTTAGGACGGTATTTTTTGCTGATTGTGAATGATCAATTTTGGGATAATCTAACGTGTAATGCAAACCACGACTTTCTTTACGTTGTTGAGCACAACGAATAATTAATTCGGCGACAATGACTAAATTTCTCAATTCTAATAAATCACTGGTCACCCGAAAGTTTTGATAATACTCGGCGATTTCTTTTTTAAGTAATTCGACTCGATTCATCGCGCGATGCAAACGTTTATCAGTACGGACAATGCCAACATAATCCCACATAAAATGCCGCAATTCGTTCCAATTATGCGATACAACTACTTCTTCATCCGAATCACCGACTTTAGATTCGTCCCATAATGGTAAATTTTTTGGCATCGTCAAATCGGGCAATTTTCGCTTAATATCTTCACTCGCGCGTTCAGCAAAAACCAAACATTCCAATAATGAATTGCTTGCCATTCGATTTGCACCGTGAAGGCCCGTGCAAGCCACTTCACCAACAGCATACAAATTTTCAATATCGGTTCTTGCAAAACTGTCCGTTAAAACACCGCCGCAGGTGTAATGTGCCGCTGGAACAACAGGAATCGGTTGCTGTGTAATATCAATGTCAAACGCCAAACATTGCTGGTAAATATTGGGGAAATGTTCACGAATAAATGGCGCAGGTTTGTGACTAATATCTAAATACACGCAATCAATCCCGCGTTTTTTCATTTCATGATCAATCGCCCGTGCCACAATATCACGCGGAGCCAATTCACCACGTTCATCGAAATGGTGCATAAAGGGTGAACCATCAGGCAAAATCAAACGTCCGCCTTCACCACGTACCGCTTCGCTAATCAAAAATGACTGTCCAGCAGGATGATAAAGACAAGTCGGATGAAACTGCATAAATTCTAAATTACTGACGCGACAACCCGCTCTCCACGCTACCGCCATGCCGTCACCAGTCGAGCTTTGCGGATTGGTACTGTACAAATAGGCTTTGCTTGCGCCGCCTGTTGCTAACACAATAATCTTGGCAGCAAAGGTCTCTACTTTTTGCGCGGTGCTGTTAAAAACATAAGCACCCACACAACGATTATTTTCAATAATTAAGTCGATGATATTGTGGTTTTCAAAAAGTTCAATCTGTTGATTTTCCTGTGCGCGTTCGATGAGCGAAAGTGAAACCGCTTTACCTGTTGCATCGGCGGTATGAACGACACGTCGATGAGAATGTCCACCTTCTCGATTTAAATGAAGTTTCGTTTCACCCGAAAGTGTTTGTTCTTCAGTGAATAAAACGCCTTGTTCTCGCAACCAATCAATCGATTCTTTGCCATGATTGACAGTCAATTTCACAATTTCTTCGTTACATAAACCTGCACCCGAATCGAGCGTGTCATTCAAATGTGATTCGAGTGAATCTTCAGCATCAAAAACCGCCGAAATACCGCCTTGTGCGTAGTAAGTGCTGCCAGCTGTTAAGGCAAATTTAGATAAAACGGCAACTTGCGTGTGTGCATTGGCAAGTTTTAACGCAAGTGTCAAACCTGCGCCGCCGCTGCCAATGATTAAAACGTCAAAAACGTATTCGTTCTTCACCGTAAAAACCTAATTTATTTCGCAGATTCTTCAAACACGCCGAAATTCATAATTCGTTGATAACGATTTTCGAGTAGCGTATGTGCATCTTGATGTTTCAACGCATCTAAATGGCGCGTCAGCGTATCTTTCAAATTTAAAGCCGTGGTTTTGAAATCCCGATGTGCGCCACCTAATGGTTCGCGGACAACTTCATCTAAAAATCCTTGTTCACGAATTCGGTCGGCGGTTATGCCCATTGCTTCGGCTGCAAGTTGAACTTTATCGGGACTTTTCCACAAAATTGCAGCACAACCTTCAGGAGAAATCACAGAATAAGTACTGTATTCGAGCATAATTAAACAGTCGCCCACACCAATTGCTAACGCCCCGCCGCTGCCACCTTCGCCGATAATGGTACAGATAATAGGGGTTTTCAATTTAGCCATTTCAAACAAATTTCGCGCAATGGCTTCACTTTGCCCACGTTCTTCGGCATCAATTCCTGGGTAAGCTCCAGGCGTGTCGATTAAGCAGATAATGGGTAATTTAAAACGTTCTGCCAGTTTCATTACGCGCAAGGCTTTTCGATAACCTTCAGGGCGTGGCATTCCAAAGTTACGATAAATTTTTTCTTTGGTATCACGTCCTTTTTGATGCCCGATAATGACAATCGGTTGTCCGTCTAATTTTGCCAACCCGCAAATAATTGCAGGATCGTCAGCATAAGCACGATCGCCGTGTAATTCGTAGAAATCGGTAAAAATTAAATCAATATAATCGAGTGTGTAAGGTCTGCCTGGATGACGCGAAATTTGTGAAATTTGCCAATCTGACAAATTTGCAAAAATTGATTCTGTTAAGGCTTGACTACGATCCTCTAATTGTTTTAGTGCATCCGAGATATTGATTTTGTTATCAAATTCTACATTACGCAGTTCTTCAATTTTTGCTTCTAAGACGGCAATTGGTTGTTCAAAATCGAGAAATTTTAAGTCCATATTTTTGTTTTTACAGAAAAGAAAGAGTGAAATTTTCCCAATTATAGTAGAAGTGTTGCATTGACGACAGGCTTAAATTCTGGTTTTATCCGACCTTTTGTCTGAATCAAAAAGTGATTGAATGACCATTATGTTTAGAAAATATTTTGTTTTTAGTTTATTAGTTGTGGTCACCGCGTTTTTTTTCGTGATTACAGAATGGTTTCCAATCATTGAAAGGCATGCACTTGAAAATCCGCCTGACACCGTTTTCAGTCACGCTGATAACGCAAATGTTGAAAAACCGTGTACCGATGATCACATTGAATGGCGCAATGCCCAAGAAATTGAGGGCGTAAAAATTGCTGCATCGCCTGCTTGTGAACCCGATAATCCTTACACAATTGCGACAGCCGTTAAAGGTACAAATAACGTATCGATGATGACGTTAATGCAAAGTAATCTGGCACAAGACGCAGTTGTGATGGGCAAAGATTTAGATGGTGACGGCGATCCTGATGAAATTCACATTAAACTGGAAGTTGTGGAACTAAATGGTTTTAGTCCCGACGGCGATTATTTGATGAATACTTATAATATCGCGCCAGGTTTACAGCCATCGTTGTGGGTTTTCGCACCAAAAATGCAAGGTATGGCGGTGAAAAATTTTAATTCTCGAGTCGCGCATCCGTTATTGCGTGCACCGTCGCCCGTGATTCGTGTCGAGCAAGGCGACAAAGTTTTTATCACATTAGAAAATACACATTATTTGCCGCATTCGATTCATTTACACGGAGTAGATCACCCTTTTTTAACAGCGGCAGGTCATGATAATGACGGCATGGAAGAACATGCCGTTTTTCCAGGCAAACAACACACTTATGAAATTCAGCCCCGTCATGCAGGAACGATGCTTTATCACTGCCACGTTCAAACCGCACAACATTTCATGATGGGGTTGAATGGAATGATTATCGTGGAAGAAAATGCACCGAATAATTGGGTACAAACTTTTAATATCGGAGCTGGGCAGGTGCGTCATTCCGCCATCAATGTTAAGAAAAATTATGATCAAGAATACGATTTGCATTATCAATCGGTAGATAAACAACTCGCCCGAATTCCACAAGAAGCTAACGATCCGCGTTTAATCAGTCAAAAAATGAGTCGTGATTACAATATGACGACTTCAACTGAAAATTATTTTCTACTCAATGGGCATTCATTTCCTTATACCTTGCGCGATGCAATGATTATCGTCAATGAAAATGAGCGCATAAAATTACACCTTGTGAATGTACAACGTTCGCCAATTGCGGTGCATTTTCATGGACATAAAGCCACAATTATGGCTTACGATGGTGTGGATGCACCGCTAGGTTTGCAATTAACCCGTGATGTTTTTGATATTTCGCCAGCACAACGATTGGATTTATCCCTCAAAACGACAAATGATGGTTTGAATAGTTACGGTGCAGGGTTATGGATGTTTCATGATCACACACCGACAGGAACAACAACTGATGGTATGGAACCTGGTGGAAATATCACGATTTTGGCATACAAGTCATTTTTGGACGCACAAGGAATGCCAAAAATGCACGATGAATTATTTAGTGACGTATTCAACAAAGAATACTACGCAAAACAACGTCCACCTTGGGCGAGTGGTGATTGGGCAAATTTGTTTGGTGATGCGGGGAAAGTGATACCTGCTTATGGTGAAATAATCGCCTTTTGTTCGGTAATTGGTCTATTAGTTGGATTATTTATTCTAATAATAATCAGTATGTTTCAATGGAAATCTAATGAAAAAGATTAAGTTTTTAATTGCGTTATTATTGGTTTCGCAAGCAAGCTTTGCAAATATGCAAATGGACGAAAAAGGCATGGTGATGAATGCAAATTCGGATAATTTGCCAAAAGATTGTCCGCAAATTTCTGAAACTGTGAACTTGACGATTCATGCGGGGCATAAATATGCCGCTAAATTTAATGGTAAAATGTTCGCGTTTGACCAACAACAATGGGACGTGAAACCGTGTGCAAAAATCAATATTACCTTCATCAATGATGATCAAATTCGTCATCAATTTATGATTCATGGTCTACCTGGCTACTTGTATCCCGATGGGATGTTACATTTGGAGCTTTATGGTGAAGGTGAATTGCACGCGAGTTTGATTGTACCCAGTCAAAAAAAGACATATTTAGTGCATTGCGAATTGGCACAACACGCGGAAAAAGGCATGAAGGCACAGTTAAAAGTGGGTGGTGGTGATGGTGACTTGTCGAGTATTCCCAATATTAGTGCGCCGATAAAATCAGATTTATATTCAATCGACTGGTCGGTACTAAAGCTGGGGGGAATCTTTGTTTTACTTGCTATTTCGATAATTGTGCTGGTCGGACACTGGTTGTTATCACGCCATTTTAATCGGCAGAAATAAGTTAAAATTTTCGTTTTATGCAGTTCAAAAAAAGATTGTGTGTCATTTTGAAAATAAATTAGAGCATTGTTGTTGACAACAAATCATGAACTGGTAGACTTGCAACCGCTAAATGGAGTTGCGACAATTTGACGCAGGTGGCGTTAAAAATGTGCAGAAATGGATGTTGAAAACATTGACTCCCGAAAAATCGGGGATTTAGTAATTTTAGGAGGTAGAAATGGCAGCTACAACTGAATCAGTGAAAGCTGATGCTGCAGAAGCACCGCTTTTAAACAAAAAAAATATGTTCGCAGGCGCAGCACTTTACATCGTGTTTTACGGCTGGGTTCGTTGGTATGAAGGTGTCTACGGCTGGTCAGCTGGTTTAGATTCATTCGCACCTGAATTTGAAACATACTGGATGAACTTTATGTACAT
>CANKON010000087.1 GCA_947484105.1 Methylococcaceae bacterium
AGCCTTTAATCCGATTTATTGGTCATCTACTGAGAAAGTTCCCGCTATGTCAGACAAAAGCGGAAAAGCCTACTCTCAAATGGAAGCGAATTTTTCTTTTTTCTTTGGTTTGGCAATTCAGGTATATGAATCTACGTTGATTTCAGATCAAAGCAAATTAGATTTAGCTTTAGCCAATATGTCGGAAGAAGAAACGATTCCTGCCAGCTTGTCTGAAGCAGAAAAAAAGGGGGCGCAAATTTTTGAAGATTTGCATTGCAATATTTGTCATGCAGGTCCTACTTTTTCTACGGCTGTGAATTTAGAAATTTACTCCCCTAATGCTTATAAAGTAGGTAATGCTTATGTTGATAGAATTGGCTTTGTTCCTTCAAGCAGTGATAATTCTGTTGACGTAACGTTGACGGATAAAGGATTTTTCAACACCAGTGTTGTGCCTGATAACTATGACGCAGGTTTAGGTGGTGTGGATCCTTGGGGTAATCCTCTTTCTTATGCGATGCAATATGTAAATTCGCTTAAACCAAAGCCTCAGAAATTTGTTGATCGTTTTATTGCTTCCCCCTGCGATTTTACAACACCTTTCACGTTAGATTTCAAAAAGAATGAATTGAAAACTATTTCAAAAAATTCAGCTGGTTGCTCTCGTGTAGCGAAAGAGTATGCCACGGTTCCAAAATCACAAGCGGTTTTACAAGAACAAACTATCGATGATCAAGGTCGCTTATCAACATTGACAACAGGGGCATTTAAAGTCCCTACATTACGCAATGTTGAATTGACAGGACCGTATATGCACAACGGTGGGATGAAATCTCTCAAAGAGGTCGTTGAATTTTATAACCGTGGTGGCAATGTCTATAACCGTCGTCATGCCGCAACATTGGTATTTGCACAAGGATTCAGCCAGGAAGATAAAGATGCGCTTGAAGCATTCTTGAAAACATTTACTGATGAGCGTGTTCGTTGGGAAAAAGCCCCTTTTGATCATCCTGCCATCAAAATTTCAAATGGTCATAATCAAACAGCGAATGGCTCTTTTTTAGATGATGAGTATTTGTCC
Organism: Methylococcaceae bacterium; assembly: GCA_947484105.1. Classification (GTDB taxonomy): domain Bacteria; phylum Pseudomonadota; class Gammaproteobacteria; order Methylococcales; family Methylomonadaceae; genus UBA10906. The sequence goes on from CANKON010000087.1 coordinate 1,064, forward strand.
ATTCCCGCCGTCGGCAAGAATGGTTTGTCTTCAAATCCTTTGAAAGCATTTGAAGATTATTTGTAGTAATTTCAAAGGATATTGAAAATTTTTAAAACGAAAAATTGTGTTATTTGTCAACCCCAGAAATGGGTTTTTTAAACTTCAAAGTGAATCTTAAAATTATGAAAAAAATCATTGCACTCGCATTTTTAACGGTCATTTCAAACCAAACCCTTGCCGCTTGTAAACAAGTTGATGCAAAAGGTACTTGGATTGCTTATCAATCTGCATTTATAACATCGCTTAATGATCCGCATGTTGGACAATGCAAATTAGTCGTTGATAAATTAGGGGCTATTAGTTCAGCAACAAGCAGCTGCGAATTTGTGACCTTTCATACAGATCAAATCCCAACAGGTGGAACATTCAAAGTGAATACTGATTGTAGTGCTGACATCAATCTTGAAGTTGGTTCGTTTGTTGGTCAAGTGCAAATTGCAAAAGACAAATCGACTTACACAGGACGATTTGAAACCGATACAGTTTCTGGTATTACAAACGCCGTAAAACAGTAAAATTATCTTCTTCTACACATCAAAAAGTACAGCGCGAGTCGAACTTCAATTTCGCAATTCGACTCGTTTTTAAAATAAATTTAAAGCCTTTCAGCACGTTTTGCTGAGTGCCAAAGCGCATCTAATTCGTCTAATTTGTAATCTTTCAACACGCGCCCTGCCGACGCAACGTGTTTTTCAATGTAATGAAAACGCTTAGAAAATTTTTGCGTACTTTGCTTTAACGCCATTTCAGGATTCACGTTTAAATGCCGCGCTAAATTCACTACGACCAGTAACAAATCGCCGATTTCTTCTTGGATGTGTGCTTGATTTCCCGATTCCCAGGCTTCTTTGACTTCGTCCAATTCTTCTAACACTTTATCGAAAACGGGCGGGACAGTTTGCCAATCAAAACCGTGTTGGGCGGCACGATCTTGAATTTTTTCACATTCCAACAGCGCAGGCAGCGAACGAGCGACACCCGACAAAACGCTTTTTGATTCAGGATCTTTTTCGTTGCGTTCATCGGCTTTTGATTGTTCCCAAGCGGCATGACGCTGAGCATCAGTTTCAAAAATCGCATCACCAAAAACATGTGGATGGCGGCGAATTAATTTGTCAGCAATCGATTCTGCTACTTGCTCAAATGAAAATAAACCGCGTTCGTTTGCAATTTGCGAATGAAACACGACTTGTAACAATAAATCACCTAATTCGGTACGCAAATCGTCTAAATCGTCGCGTTCAATCGCATCAACGACTTCATAAGCTTCTTCGATAACGTAAGGAATTAAACTGGCAAAATCTTGTTTAACATCCCACGCACAACCTGTTTCGGGATGACGTAATTGCGCCATAATGTCGAGCAAATTTTGAGTATTTTTGAGCATAATTTTTGATGAGTTTCAAAGTGGTAAAAGCGGCAAATTATACAGTGTGGGGATTTTGTTCTAATCGAATAAAAACGGATGTGTGAAAAATGCTAACATTTACCTCTTTTAAAATTAAAATACAGCAAATTTTTATCACTCAATTTTGAGAATTTAATGAATCAATACAATTATTCTGAACAGTTTTACCATCTTGCCGATGCCTTAATTTATGCGGGAAAAGTTATTGACAGCAAAGGCTGGTGTCCTGCGACAAGCGGCAATTTTTCGGCACGTTTATCAGACGGAACGATTGCCATCACCGTTTCGGGCAAACACAAAGGAAATTTGCAACACGGCGACATTATGTTGATTGATGCGTTGGGAAATCCGCTTGATGGCAAAGTGCCTTCGGCTGAAACCTTGTTACACATTCAAATTTATCAACGTTTTCCAGATATTCACGCGGTTTTGCATCCACATTCTTTGAATAGCACGTTAATTTCAAATCAAGGTAAGAAAAAAATTACGCTTAAAAATTACGAATTATTGAAAGCATTTAGCGGCATTACCACGCATGAAAGTCGCCTTATTGTGCCGATTTTCTCAAACACGCAAAATATCGCTGAACTTGCTGAAAATGTTGATAATTACATGGATGCACATGACGATATTTATGCGTATTTAATTGCGGGACATGGTTTATATACCTGGGCGAACAGCGTCGATGAAACATTGCGTTATTTGGAAGCTTTAGACTTTTTATTTGCGTGTGAATTACGGAGTTAAATAATGAGCGCATTAACGATTTATGCTGAAAAATCGGCTGAAAATGGCGAACGTTTTACAGATTTTGAAACGATTGAAACAAAATTAAAAACCATCGGTGTGCAATTTGAACGTTGGATTGCGTCGCACATTTTAAATAATGAAGCGAGTAATGACGACGTTTTAAACGCTTATTCCGATTCCATTTTGCGTTTAAAAAATCAATACGGTTTTCAAACTGCAGATGTCATCAAATTGGATTCGACGCATCCTGACAAAGTGGTGATGCGCCAAAAATTTCTCGAAGAACACACGCACAGTGAATTTGAAGTCCGTTTTTTTGTCGAAGGATGTGGATTATTTTATTTGCACGTTGGCGAGCAAGTTTTTAGTGTTTTGTGTGAAAAAGGCGATTTAATCAGCGTTCCTGCCAACGTAACGCATTGGTTTGATATGGGCGAAAACCCACATTTAGCGTGCATTCGTTTATTTACAAATCCCGAAGGTTGGGTAGCAAATTTTACAGAAAGCGATATTTCAAAGATTTTCCCAACTTTGGACGAATTACAACGAGAATTAACACATGATTAAGGTGATTATTACCGATATTGAAGGCACAACATCATCGCTTTCATTTGTGAAAGACATCTTATTTCCTTACGCTCGCGCTCATGTTGGCGAATTTTTACGCGCCAATTTTGAAAATGAAACGGTGCAAAAACTACTCGCTGACGTAAATGCCGAAGTGGGCGCAGAATTGGATTTAGAGCAAGCCATCACACAGTTGATTCAATGGATGGATGACGACAAAAAAATCACGCCGTTAAAATCGCTGCAAGGTTTGATTTGGGAATCGGGTTATTTACGCGGCGAATTAACGGGACATTTATATTCTGATGCGATTCATAATTTGCAAACGTGGAAAGCTCAAGGTTTTGACTTGTATGTTTATTCATCGGGTTCGGTTTACGCACAAAAATTGTTATTCGCGCACACCGAAGTCGGTGATTTAACGCCCATTTTTTCAGGTTATTTCGACACCCATATCGGTGGAAAACAAGACAGTTCATCGTATGAAAATATCGTAGCGCATATCGGTTTGCCTGCGGAACAATTGCTATTTTTATCAGACATCGAAGCTGAATTGAATGCCGCGCAAACAGCGGGTTTGCAAACGATTTGGCTAATTCGTGATGATGCCCCGCAAACCGAAGCATCACATTGGCAAGTGCGTGATTTCGATGCGATTGAATTGGAGCGGTTTGTTCATGAGTAAAAAATTATCTTTGCAAGAACAGTTGCTCAAAGCGGGTTTAGTGAGTAGCGCGAAAGCTAAGACCATCAAAACTGAAAAACATAAACAGCAACAAGCGCAACGTCATCACAATGTTGAAGTCGTGGACGAAGCGAAAATGTGGGCGCAAAAAGCTGCCGCCGAAAAAGCAGAACGCGATCAATTATTAAATTTGCAACAACAAGAACAAGCGCGAAGAAAAGAAATCAAAGCGCAAATTAAGCAGTTAATTGATGAAAATAAAATCACATTTGATGCGAAAAATGCGGAGATTCCTTATCGTTTTACCGACGGTACAACCGTTAAAACGCTGTATGTGACGGACGATTTACGCGCTCAATTAGTGGCGGGTAAATTAGCGATTGTGCGGGGTGGCAAAAATTACGAATTGATTAGTTACGAAACCGCGCTAAAAATCAAAGAACGTGACGACAGTCGTATTTTGGTTTTAAACGAAGCGAAAGCAGAAGAAATCGTTGCTGATGATCCTTACGCAGCGTTTGAAATTCCTGATGATTTAATGTGGTAAAAATTTTATTAACCTTAACCTGAAACTTAAATGAACAAAAAAATCTCTCGCGCTCTGGTGAGCGTTTCTGACAAAACGGGTGTTGTTGAATTTTGTCGCACATTAAATCAACTTGGCATCGAAATTTTATCCACAGGTGGCACGTTTAAAACGCTAACTGAAAATCAAATTCCTGCCGTTGAAGTGTCTGATTACACAGGTTTTCCTGAAATGATGGACGGGCGTGTAAAAACGTTGCATCCCAAAATTCATGGTGGCATTTTGGCGCGTCGCGGCATTGACGATGCGATTATGGCGGCAAACGACATTCATGCGATTGATATGGTTGTGGTGAATTTGTATCCGTTTGAAGCGACGATTGCGAAACCTGATTGTGATTTTGAAACCGCGATTGAAAACATCGACATCGGCGGTCCAACAATGATTCGTGCGGCAGCAAAAAATCATGCGGACGTAGCAATTATTGTGAATCCTGCCGATTATGCTGAAATTCTTGACGAATTAAATGAAAAAAACGGCGCGTTATCTGGTGCAACTCGTTTTAATTTAGCGTTAAAAAGTTTTGAACACACCGCGCGTTATGACACCGCGATTGCAACGTATTTGGGTGGATTGAATCAAGTTCAATTTCCTGAAACGTTGAATTTGCAATTTTATCAACAGCAAGCGTTGCGTTACGGCGAAAATCCACATCAAAACGCCGCGTTTTATGTTGAAAAAAATTCTGCTGTCGGCACGATTTCAAGCGCAAAACAATTACAAGGCAAGGAATTATCTTATAACAATATCGCTGATGCCGATGCGGCGTTGGAATGCGTGAAATCATTTTCTGAAAAACCGACTTGCGTGATTGTGAAACACGCGAATCCGTGCGGCGTGGCGGAATCAAATGACCTTTTAACCGCTTACGATTTAGCTTACAAAACGGATCCAACGTCAGCATTTGGCGGCATTATTGCGTTTAACCGTGAACTTGATGAACAAACTGCGACTGAAATTGTGGCACGTCAATTTGTTGAAGTCATTATTGCGCCAAGTGTGAGCCAAGCCGCGCAAACTGTTTTAGAAACGAAACAAAATGTGCGTGTTTTAGCAACTGGCGACTGGTCAAATACCTGTGTGGTGAATGGTTCATCATTGAATTCTTTTGATTACAAGCGTGTCGCGGGCGGATTATTAGTTCAAGATAAAGACATTGGAATGGTGTCGCCTGATGAAATGAAAGTCGTAGCAAAACGTGAACCCACACAGCAAGAATGGACGGATTTATTATTTGCGTGGAAAGTCGCTAAATTCGTGAAATCCAACGCGATTGTTTATTGCAAAAATGGGCAGTTAATCGGCGTGGGCGCGGGACAAA
>CANKON010000088.1 GCA_947484105.1 Methylococcaceae bacterium
TGCAATTCAAGGCGAAGATATTTACGTTTTAGAAGTCAATCCTCGTGCTTCACGAACTGCGCCATTTGTGTCTAAAGCAACAGGTTATCCGCTTGCAAAAATTGCGGCTCGCGTCATGGTTGGACAAACCCTTGAACAACAAGGTGTGACCGTTGAACGTATTCCTGATTATTTTTCAGTAAAAGAAGCTGTTTTCCCATTCGTAAAATTCCCAGGTGTTGACCCGCTTTTAGGACCTGAAATGAAATCAACAGGCGAAGTCATGGGCGTGGGCAAAACTTTCGGTGAAGCGTTCGCAAAATCACAACGCGCTGCAGGTGTTGATTTAAGCCACACAGGCAAAGTATTAATCAGTATTCGTGACAAAGACAAAGCAAAATTGCCTGAAATTGCCCGAATGTTGATTGCTAAAAATTATGAAATCGTTGCAACAGCTGGAACGGCTAGATTCTTAAAAGAAAATGATTTGCCTTGTGAAGTGGTTTGCAAAGTGAACGAAGGTCGTCCGAATACCGTTGATATGATTAAAAATGATCAAATCCAGTTAATCATCAACACGACAGAAGGCAAAAAAGCGATTTCGGATTCGTTCACGATGCGTCGCGAAGCCTTGCAGCATCGTGTGACTTATTACACAACGATGGCTGGTGCAAGAGCAGCGTGTTTTGCACTTGGTGAACTCGATGCAGGCGATGTAAATTGCTTGCAAGATTTGCACAAAAGCCTGAAATAAAAATCAAAAATATGGGCGTGAATGATTTGCGCCCATCATCCAAAATTATCGGAGTTTCAAAAATATGAGCAAAGTCCCTCTCACTGTCAAAGGTGCAGAAAAATTACGCGCTGAATTAGAAGAATTAAAAATGGTTGTTCGTCCACGCATTATTAACGCAATTTCGGAAGCTAGAGCGCACGGCGATTTGAAAGAAAATGCTGAATATCACGCCGCAAAAGAGCAACAAAGTTTCGCTGAAGGTCGTATTGGTGAAATCGAAGGAAAATTGGCGAATGCTCAAATTATTGATGTCACAAAAGTCGATGCAGGTGGCAAAGTGATTTTTGGTGCTACCGTTGAATTGGAAAATTTAGAGAATGAAAATCGCGTCACTTATCAAATTGTTGGCGAAGATGAAGCGAGCATTAAAGATGGGCGGATCTCAGTTGGTTCACCTATCGCCCGCGCTTTAATTGGTAAAGAAGTTGAGGATGTTGTCGTGGTGAAAGCACCTGCAGGCGATGTTGATTATGAGATTGTATCTATCAAATACATCTAAAAACAAAAGGTTCAAACTTAACTTTGTTCGAACCTTTATTTGTTTTACTTTTTCGGATTGTGGCGGTAAATCACAATAACTTGCCCGATAGCTTGAATCAATTCCGCTGTTGTTGCGGCAACAATTTCAGTGCAAATTTCTTTACGTTCATCACGTTCAGCGCGAATTTTAACTTTAATCAATTCATGAACATCAAGAGCCAATTCAATTTCTGCAATGACTGCCGCTGTTAAACCCGCATTGCCAATCATAACAAAAGGATTTAAGTGATGAGCGTCCGATTTCAATTTTTTCTTTTTTGCAGCATCCATTTTATTTTTCCTAAAATTTAAAGACTTAATGATGATTCATTTTACACGAAAAGTGGCACGCAATGGCACGAACTAAAAGCAGTACGCAATGGATGCAAGAGCATTTCGACGACCCTTACGTCAAAATGGCACAAGCACAAGGTTATCGTTCTCGCGCCGTTTTCAAACTCAAAGAAATTAACGACAAAGATAATTTAATCAAAGCGGGAATGAACATTGTTGATTTAGGCGCAGCACCTGGTGGTTGGTCACAATTTGCGCGGCAGTTACTGGGTAAAAATGGACGTTTAGTTGCACTGGATATTTTGCCAATGGAACCGCTTGACGGTGTGGATATGATTATCGGCGATTTTCGAGAAGAAAGCGTTTTGAATGAACTCTATGCTGTTTTAAATAATGCGCCGATTCACTTGGTTTTATCCGATATTGCTCCAAATATGAGTGGTAACAAAAGTACCGATCAGGCTCGCGCCATCTATTTATGCGAGTTAGCATTAGATACCGCAAAAACCGTGTTGGCGAAAAATGGCACATTTTTGGTAAAAATTTTTCAAGGTGAAGGATTTGAAGCCTATTTCAAAGAAGTTCAGCAAGCCTTTAACACCGTGATAATTCGCAAACCGAAAGCATCACGACCACGCAGCAATGAAGTTTATATTTTAGCGAAAGGCTTTAAGTCATAAAATTGTAAAAAATCGTCGGGCGAAAATAAATTCCCGATATAATCACTCAAGTTTTTCAAGTTGAGAGCCGTAAAAAACAATATGATAAAAAATATACTGGTTTGGGGTGTCATCTCTATGTTGCTGATGTCACTGTTTAATAATTTCAATAGCACTAATACGGAACAAAACGACCGTCTTGATTCGTCGTTATCGTATTCGCAATTCATTGATTCCGTCAAAGCGGGACAAGTTCAGCAAGTCGTTATTAACGACAACGTGATTAAAGGCAAGTTGCAAAGCGGGCAAATTTTCAAAACCTACGCGCCAAACGACGGGCATTTGGTTGATGATTTGTTGGCTAACAATGTCGATATTAAAGTTTCTGCACCTGAACAACCGACGATGTTGATGCAATTATTAGTATCGTTTGGACCGATGATTTTGTTGATTGGCGTTTGGGTATTTTTCATGCGTCAAATGAACGGGGGAATGCCTGGCGGCAAAAATCCGATGAGTTTTGGAAAAAGCAAAGCACGAATGCTTGAAGAAGACCAAATCAAAATTACGTTTGCTGACGTGGCAGGTTGTGACGAAGCTAAAGAAGAAGTCGAAGAAATGGTCGATTTCTTGCGTGATCCTGCAAAATACCAAAAATTAGGCGGCAAAATTCCACGCGGTGCGTTGATGATTGGACCACCTGGAACGGGTAAAACGCTGTTGGCGCGTGCGATTGCAGGTGAAGCGAAAGTCCCATTTTTCACCATTTCGGGTTCGGATTTTGTGGAAATGTTTGTTGGTGTGGGTGCGTCACGAGTTCGTGATATGTTTGAAACCGCTAAGAAACACGCGCCGTGTATTATTTTTATCGATGAAATTGACGCTGTGGGTCGTCAACGTGGCGCAGGTTTAGGCGGTGGTAACGACGAACGTGAACAAACGTTAAATCAATTACTCGTTGAGATGGACGGTTTTGAAGGCAACGAGGGTATCATCGTTATTGCGGCAACCAACCGCCCCGACGTGTTGGATAAAGCTTTATTACGTCCTGGTCGTTTCGACAGACAAGTCACGGTTGGTTTACCAGACGTGCGTGGACGAGAACAAATTCTGGGCGTTCACATTAAAAAGGTACCCAGTGCAGACGATGTTGAAGTGAAATATATCGCGCAAGGCACACCAGGTTTTTCAGGTGCAGATTTGGCAAATCTAATTAACGAAGCGGCTTTATTTGCAGCACGCATGAATAAACGTGTTGTGAGTATGAGCGACCTTGAAAAAGCGAAAGACAAAATTATCATGGGCGCGGAACGTCATTCGATGGTGATGAATCCTGCTGAAAAAGAAATGACCGCGTATCACGAAGCAGGTCATGCGATTGTCGGGCGTTTGGTGCCAGAACACGATCCTGTTTATAAAGTCAGCATCATGCCGCGTGGTCGGGCGTTAGGCGTAACGATGTTTTTGCCAGAACGTGATTCGTATAGCGCAAGCAAACAGAAATTGGATAGCATGATTTCGAGTTTGTATGGCGGACGTATTGCCGAAGAACTTATTTATGGCGCAGAAAAAGTTAGCACAGGTGCATCAAATGACATTGAACGAGCAACTGAATTAGCGCGCAACATGGTAACAAAATGGGGATTTTCACCACGATTAGGACCACTTTCGTACAGTGAAGAAGAAGGCGAAGTATTTTTAGGGCGTTCTGTCACGCGCCATAAAACGGTTGCCGAAGAAACATCACACAGTATTGATGAAGAAATTCGTACTTTTATTGATCGTAATTATGCGCGTGCAGAATCCATTTTGAATGCGAATGTCGATATTTTGCACACAATGGCAGCGGCGTTAATAAAATATGAAACTATTGATAAAGACATGATTGATGATTTGATGGAACGTAAAGAAACAGTTCGTGAGCCTGCTGGTTGGAATGATCCCAAGCCACCTAAAGGCGGTTTGCACGTTGTTATTGATGACGTAATTCCTGATAACATTATTCCAATCGGAAAACCTGCTTAACAATACGCATTACACAATTTTAAAAGGAGAGGCGCGTCGCGTTTCTCCTTTTTTTATTACTAAATTTTGAGGTAACGACATGATAAAAAAATACTTTGGCACAGACGGCATTCGCGGCAAAGTCGGCACTTTTCCTATCACGCCCGATTTTATGTTGAAATTGGGCTGGGCAGCGGGACAAGTTTTTGCGAATGAAGGACAAAATTTTGTTTTACTTGGCAAAGACACACGAATTTCAGGCTATATGTTCGAGTCTGCGTTAGAAGCAGGTTTAACGGCGGCAGGTGTGGATACTAGATTGGTCGGACCTATGCCAACGCCGGCAATTGCGTATTTAACACGTACCTTGCACGCAAAAGCAGGAATTGTTTTAAGCGCGTCACATAATCCGTTTTATGACAACGGTATCAAGTTTTTTTCAGCTCAAGGCACAAAATTGCCCGATGCAATGGAGCAGAAAATTGAGTCGTATTTGGATTCTGAAATTATTACGACAGTTGAATCATCAAAATTAGGTAAAGCAAAACGAGTAGCTGATGCGGCGGGACGTTACATTGAATTTTGTAAAGCTAGTGTGCCGACGGGAATGACGTTTGATGGTATGAAAATTGTGGTGGATTGCGCGAATGGCGCGACTTACCACATTGCACCGCCTGTTTTCACAGAATTGGGTGCTAATGTCATCGCAATTGGCAACGAACCAAATGGTTTAAATATCAACGAAGGTTATGGCGCAACCAGTCCTGAAAATTTAGTCAAAACCGTTTTAGAAAACCAAGCAGATTTTGGTATTGCGTTAGACGGTGACGGCGATCGGTTGATTATGGTTGATCACACAGGCGAATTGGTTGATGGCGACGAGTTAATTTATATCATTGCAAAAGCACGTTTGAAATCTGGGTTGGCGACAGGTCCAATTGTTGGGACGCTGATGACCAATTTGGGCATGGAACACGCACTGAAAGGGTTAAATTTACCACTGTTACGTGCCAATGTCGGCGATCGCTACGTCATTGAAATGATGAATGAATACAACAGTATGTTAGGTGGTGAGAATTCAGGACATATTATTTGTTTAGACAAAACTACAACGGGTGACGGCATTATTGCGGCGTTGCAAGTCGTAGCGGAAATGCAGAAAACGGGGTTATCCTTGCATGATTTGAAGTCGGGAATGCAAAAATATCCGCAAGTTTTAATTAACGTTCGCACGGCACAAAAAGTAGATTTAAATCATGCTGGAATTCAAAACGCGGTGCGTGCTGTCGAGCAAGCGTTGGGCAATGAAGGGCGTGTTTTATTGCGTGCGTCTGGAACAGAGCCGTTGATTCGTGTGATGGTTGAAGGACGTGATTTTGCGAGCGTTGAAAGTCACGCGAAACAATTAGCTGAAGATGTGAAACTGGCAATCGTTGCTTGAACAAAATTGTGTTAAACGCTATCATACCCGCTACTTAACCGCTTTTGCGGGGCATTTTTCGATTTTTAACCGCTTTTCACGTTTTAGCTGGTATTATGTATCAAGTCATTATTATTATTCATGTTTTATTAGGTTTAGGTGTTGTGGGTTTGGTGCTGATGCAACAAGGTAAAGGCGCAGACGCAGGTGCAGGCTTCGGGGCGGGATCTTCTGGTTCAGTATTTGGCGCACAGGGTAATGCTTCATTTTTATCACGTTCAACAGCAGTTTTAGCTTCATTATTTTTCACGACGAGCTTAGGTTTAGCTGTTATGAATAGCCAACAATCTGCTGAAAAAGAGTTGATTATGAATCCCGTTAAAGTTGAAACAGACGCACCTGCTGTGAAAGTTACTTCACCAGAAGTACCTGTTCCAGTCGAAAACGCAAAATAAATTTATTAAGCCGACGTGGTGAAATTGGTAGACACGCCATCTTGAGGGGGTGGTGACTTAGGTTGTGCTGGTTCGAGTCCAGTCGTCGGCACCAAATAGGCATCTAGTAAGATGTAAAGAGGTTTAAAAGCCCGCAAGTTACATGACTTAGCGGGTTTTTTATTGTCCAGTAAAGTTCAATAAAATGCAGTAACACCCATTGCTTTATGTAGTAACATTTACAGTAACTTTCAAA
>CANKON010000089.1 GCA_947484105.1 Methylococcaceae bacterium
AGTATTTATCAGCTGGTCAAGAAATTGAAAACCAAACGAAACAAAATTTGCAAGATGTGAAAAAGTTGCTTGAAAATGTCACACAAGGTTTTGCAAAATTTTCCACAGCGTCAAAATTGACAGAGCATTCACCACTTCTTGATACAGTTACAGAGCAAATTACAGGAATGGTGGGAACTCATGCGTTAATTGATAGTGAAGTGAATAAACAATTACAAGTTGTGTTGCACGATACCAGTGAATCCTCGCTAGCCATGGTTGAGTTGATGAAAACACTAAACGCAACGACGCAAAATATCGAAAAATATGTTAGTGATGCCAGTCGCCAAATTGAAGCAATGGAATCGGGCGTTGATGATAGCGTGCAATATATTGTTTCAATCGGGCATCTAATTCAAGAAATTCCAGAAAAAATTAACGCAGATATAAATTCTATTCAATCAGCAAGTGGTGTCATTGATAGCCTGAATCATCTTGTTGATAGTATTAAAGAAATTAGTTTTCAAACGGATATTTTAGCAGTAAATGCAGCCATTCAAGCCGCACACGCAGGCGATGCTGGCTTAGGTTTTAAAATTGTTGCGGACGAAGTGCGAAAATTGGCAGTGAATTCAAATAAAGCGGCAGAAATGATTGAATCAGGCTTAGAAAAAGCACGGAAAACAATTCATGAAGGATTAAAATTCAAATTTTTAGATGAAATCATGCAGCAAATGAATGAAGCTGCAAAAATTATGGATTTGGTTCAACATTTAGAGGAATCTAATGAGGATATGCGCCAGTATTACAAAACGTTATTTTCAGTTGTTAATTCAGTGATGAGCAAAAGCCAAAAAGATATTTCAGAGCAAGTCGCTGACGTTTTGGGTAGCATTCAATATCAAGATATTTTGCGTCAACGTATTGAGCGTGTTTTGGAAGTCATGGACGATCGTCAGCATTTATTTGAAGAATTTGTCACAAAGCTGCAAGAGAATAATGGCAGTATCAACGAGTTTTCAATGCGAATGGTAAATGTTTTAGATGATTACATTGAAAATGAATCACATCATGCGAACAGTTTAGCTCCTAGTGAGGACGAACAGGAACTACCTAAATTTGAGCTTTTTTAAGCTATAAACGTTGAGGCAATACAAAAAAACTATGGCAAAAATTTTAGTCGTTGATGATGAAGCGTTAATACGCGATATGTTAAGACAAATGCTAACCCGATTAGGGCATCGCGTGACGATGGCTGATGATGGTAAATTGGGATTAGACTATTTTAACGAAATTAAACCCGATTTAGTGATTACTGACATCATCATGCCAAATAAAGATGGCATTCAATTGATTATGTCATTGCTTAACCAAAATCCAGATTTTCCAATTATTGCTATGTCAGGCGGTAGACGTGCTGTAAGCGCTGAATTTAATTTGGATTCAGCTGGTTTATTAGGTGCAAAAGCGGTATTGCAAAAACCGTTCTCTCGTGAACAATTACAAGATGCGCTGCAAATGGTAGGATTTTAAGATTTTCAGTTGTCGGATAAATCGGATATCTGTGATTTTTAGTCTAAAGCCCCGTTTTTGTGTAGCGGGTAATTCATGTTTTAAGGAGATTAATTTATGGCAAAAATTTTAGCCATTGATGATGAAAATCAATTACGCTGGCGTAAGCTATGAAATCTTCAGTTCCTGTTTTAGTGATTACAAATCGAAAAGGAGGCGCGGGGAAAACAACGGTTTCTGTGAATGTTGCCGCCGAATTTGTCGCATTAGGCAAACGTGTTTTGTTAATTGATTTGGATTCGCAAGGGCATTGCGCCGTGGGATTAGGCGTGAAAGTAGGCAGCAAGCAATCCACAATTCACGATATTTTTACATTGTCTGATTTGTCTATTCATGATGCGGTGTGTGAAACAACTATTCCCAATCTTTTTTTACTGCCAGCCAATCCCGCTTTTCAACATCACAAAAGCGGTAACGACAATCAATGTTTAGTTCGTTTGTTAGCAGATGAATCCATTGCGACGCAGTTTGATGTGGTGATTATTGATACACCGCCCTCGCTGGATAATTTATTGTTAAATGCGTTATGTGCCGCGACCTGGGTTTTAGTGCCTTATGTGCCGCATCCCCTTTCATTTGAAGGCGTTCGACAATTGGTTCGTATTTTATTTAACGTCATTTCAGAACAAAATCCAAAACTAAAAATTTTAGGGTTTTTACCCGTTATGACTACCAGCAAGGTGCGGCAACATCGCCAAGTCAGTGAACAGGTCACTAAGCAATTTGGTGCATTGCGTGTGTTAAACGGTATTCGCACCGACATTAAACTTGCGGAAGCCTTCGCGGCGAATAAACCAGTCCGTTTTTATGCCCCAAAAAGTCGGGGTGCAGAAGATTTTGCCCAATTGGCAACGACGTTGCTTGAGTTAATGACAAATTTAGACTGATTTTTTCATCCGTTTTTCTTTCATCCCATTGAGTATCCTTTCAAAATCACGCTTAAAACTCACCGTTTAATTGAATTCGCCCGTGTGTTAAAGTTTGCGGCGAACAAAATCGCGCGGAATATGGTTGCACGAATTGTTAATCTAAAAATAAAAATGATATTTGGTAAAAATTTAGGAGAGTCAAAATGTTTAAACTTCGTTCATTAGTTACCGCCTTGGCGTTAATTGGATCAATGTCTGTTGCCAATGCGTGGGAAAAATTACCGACTCAAGCTCCAGAACCCGCAGATAATCCAAGTACGCCTGAAAAAATCGAATTGGGGAAAATGCTTTATCACGATCCACGTTTATCTTCGACGGGTACAGTATCTTGTGCGTCTTGCCACAACACGATGCTCGGCGGTGAAGATAATCGTCCGAATTCAATGGGTGTCAATGGTCAAACAGGCGGACGTAGTGCGCCAACTGTTTGGAATTCGGCGTTTAACAAAGTGCAATTTTGGGATGGTCGCGCTGCCACGCTAGAAGAACAAGCGGCAGGTCCTGTCACCAACCCCATTGAAATGGGCATGAAAAGTTGGGATGACGTAACCGCTCGTTTGAAAGGCATTCCAGGTTATCAAGCTGCATTCAAAGACGTTTATGGCGAAAACTCGATTTCAAAAGAAAACGCGACAAAAGCGATTGCCGCTTATGAACGTACGTTGATTACGCCAAACAGCCCTTACGATAAATTCGTGGGCGGCGATAAATCGGCTTTGACCGCGCAACAAATTCGCGGTATGGAAAAAGTAGCTGAACTGGGTTGCGGCAGTTGTCACAGTGGCGCAGCATTTAACGGTGCTGGCACATTCCAAAAATTCCCTATGAATGCGGATGGTTTCTTAGAAGCAAAATATCATTTCACCAAAGACAAAGGTGTTGCTGAAGTTTCTAAAAAATCTGAAGACGAGCATTTCTTCAAAGTGCCAACATTGAGAAACATCGCGTTAACCGCGCCTTATTTCCATAACGGTTCAGTGGCAACGTTAGAAGACGCGGTAAAAATCATGGCGAAAGTGCAATTAAACAAAGAATTGTCGAAAGATGAAACCGCTGACATTGTTGCCTTTTTGAATGGTTTAACGGGCGAATTCCCCAAACAAACGATGCCAACATTGCCTTTAACGTCTGGTAAAACGACGAACTAAGAACACGATAGCAAAGCAAAAGGCGCAAGGTTGAAAAATCTTGCGCCTTTTTTTATGGGGAAAAATAAAAATAAATCATCAACCCAAAGTTATTCCAAAACGATTGCTTGTATAATTCTTTCTTTTAATTTTTTTGCATTGTCATGACTCATTCCACCCGTTTTTCGTCGCATTTTTCGCATTGGTGCGAACAGAAAATTATTCATTTTCCTTGGTTTGTTGTTTTAGCTGCGCTCTTACTTTGCGCTGGCTCAAGTTATTACGTCTACGAACATTTGGCGGTCAACACGAACACAGCGGAAATGCTGTCGCCTGATTTGCCATTTCAGCAAAATCAACGGCGAATCGATGAGGCTTTTCCACAAGACGCTTACACAACATTGTTTGTGGTTGATGCTAATTCGCCCGAAGAAGCCACGCAAAGTGCAACGAAATTAGTTGATTTACTTCGAGCCAAACCAGACCGTTTCGCGTCGGTTTATATTCCAACGGATAACGATTTTTTTCGTCAGCAAGCGTTGTTGTATTTAGACACGCCAGATTTAGAAGCCGTTGCCAAACAACTCACCGATGCACAACCGTTTATCGGGCATTTGGCACAAAATTATTCGCTCGATGGTTTATTCGACATTATTCAGCAAGCGTTAAACGAAAAAGAAAATGCCTTGCCAATGGATTTGAACCCGTTATTGCTTGCTGTTGATAACACGATTAACACGCAATTAGATGGAAAATCACAGTCGCTTTCATGGCAAACATTGCTTGCTAATAACAAGCTCAATGACGATGCCAAACGAGTTTTAATTGTGGCGAAACCTGTGGTGCATTTTGATGAAATGTTGCCCGTTGAAGCCGCACAAACTGCCGCGCGTGAAGCCGCTAATAAAATCATGAGTGAAAATTCAACCGTGCGCGTTCGGATTACGGGCGAAAGCGCGTTGGAACATGAAGAGCTTGAAAGTGTCACAACAGGTGCAGAAGTGGCGGGATTTGCGTCGTTGGTTTTAGTGTTTGCGGTGCAGTGGATTGGTTTTCATTCGTTACGATTGCTGGTAATTACTTACATCGTTTTGATTATGGGGTTAATTTTAACGGCAGGTTTTGCGGCAATTACAGTTGGACATTTAAACGTGATTTCAATTGCGTTTGCGACGCTTTATATTGGTTTGGGTGTCGATTACGCTGTTCATATTTGTTTGTATTACCGTGAACGCAAAGTGCGTGGTTATTCAAATTTTGAGGCGATTCATCACAGTTTAAAAGGCGTAGGTTCATCATTATTTTTGTGTGCGTTGACCACCGCATTGGGCTTTTTAGCGTTTATTCCAACCGATTATGCAGGCGTTTCAGAATTAGGCATTATTTCAGGCGGTGGGATTTTTATTGGTTTAGGCATTTCATTGACAGTTTTACCTGCGTTACTTTGCATTTTGCCTGTCAATAATCCTAAGCCAATTAAATCGAAATTCGCGCCACAATTTATCGTGACATTTCCATTTCATTTTTCCAAATCCATTCGTGTGGTGTCGATTTTATTGGCGATTGGCGCGATTGGCGTTTTGACGAATTTAACGTTCGACGCGAATCCGATTAACTTGCGTGATCCGCAAAGTGAATCCGTTTCGACGATTAAAGAATTGCTGAAATCAAAAAATGATTCGCCGTTTGCCGTAACAGGTTTGGCGAATAATTTGGAAGACGCGAATGCCTTGGCGGCAAAAATGAAAACGCTGCCCGCTGTGCATGAAACGATTACGTTGGCGAGTTTTGTGGCTGAAAATCAAGACGAAAAATTGGCGATTATCGACGATTTGAATTTGATGCTCGGCAATCAGCTAGAAAATTTCAATGTTACCTTGCCCGAAAATCATGAACAACGTGCTGCGCTGGTGAAATTTAATGAGCAACTAAAACGGGCGATTGCAGATAGAACACCGAATGCGCCATTGGAAACGCTCGAAAAATTACAACGTCACGTTGAGATTTTTTTGCACGCGCATAGTGATGAACCTTCGATTTACGCAGCATTGGAAAAAAATGTGTTAGGTTTATTACCGTACACCTTGGAACGTTTGCGAACCAGTTTGAGCGCGACGGCGTTTGATTTAGCCGCGATACCAGAAGAAATGCGTTCGCATTGGGTCAGCAAAGATGGCTTGTACAAAGTCTTAATTACCCCAGCAAAAGACCAAAATGTTGAGGCGAATATGAAAGAATTTGTCGCGCAAATTCAAAGTGTGGACAACGCCGTTTCAGGTTTGCCGATTGCGAATGAAGCGGGTGGCGATGCGGTGGTGAAAGCGTTTGTGCAAGCGTTTGGTGGCGCGTTCACGGCGATTACGTTGTTACTTTGGGCGATTTACCGTCGTTTTTCACATATGGCGATTGTGATTGCACCGTTGATGTTGGCGGCTTTGCTAACTGGCGCGACGAATGTGTTGCTCAATAATCCGTTTAATTTTGCGAATGTGATTGCCTTGCCGTTGCTGTTAGGAATGGGGATTGATAGCAGCATTTTAATTATGCACCGATTGCATTTTAATTTGAACGAAGATGAAAACCTGTTACACAGCAGCACGACGCGGGGAATTATTTTTAGTTCGATTACGACGTTGTGTAGTTTTTCGAGTTTGTCTTTTACCCATCATCAAGGCATGGCGAGCATGG
>CANKON010000090.1 GCA_947484105.1 Methylococcaceae bacterium
ACCGTTTTGCCTTTGGTTGATGATGGCGTTGCATCAGGGATTATTTTTCGAGATGACTTTTTATCTAAATTATTTTCAAGCCGCTACGGCATGGAATTATTTGGGCGTAAACCGATTAAGACCTTTATTGACCAAATTCCGTTTAGCGTTGAATACGACACACCGATTGAAAAAGTGAGTGAGCATCTCACATCGAGCATGCGTCACGAACAAGCTTTTATTGTGACAAATAATAAAAAATATATGGGTATCGCAACGATTTTGTCATTGCTCGAAAAAATCACAAATCAACAAATTGATAACGCTAAACACGCAAATCCACTGACGTTATTACCTGGAAGCGTGCCGATGAATGCTCAAATTAACCAATTATTAGCCACTAAAACACCATTCAGTTTTGGTTATTTTGATTTAGATAATTTTAAACCGTTTAATGATGTTTATGGTTACAGCGCGGGCGATGACATTATCAAAGCGGTTTCAACAACATTGAAGCAATATGTCACGCCTGAAAATGGCATTATTGGACATATTGGTGGCGATGATTTCATTGTTATTTTCACCGATAAAAATTGGTTAGAAATCTGTCAAAAAATTTTGAAGGCATTTGAAAAAGCTGTCCCCACTTATTACAACGCAACCGATATTGCAGCGGGTGGCATTTATACTGAAAATCGCAAAAATGAAAAATGTTTTTTCCCTATGACCAGTTTATCTGTTGGATTAGTTTCACCTGAAACAACAGCACGCTGCCATTCTCATGTTGATGTGGCAGACTTTGCGTCGGAAGCCAAAAAACACGCTAAGAAAATCGAAGGCAATAGCTATTTCGTCAATCAACGCCACAGCCCAAAAATCGTTGAGCCTATTCAACTCAATGGTTTTCAAACGATACCTAAAAAGTTCAACCATATTGTTGAATTATCCGCACACGTTAAAAATAAGTAATTTTTATGTCACATTCTATTTATCGAACTATCTGGATTTCTGATTTACATATCGGCTCAACGCAATGCCAATCTGACGTTTTGCTGGATTTTTTAAAATATAATGACAGCGAAAAACTCTATTTAGTGGGTGATATTATTGATTTTTGGTCGCTTTCCAAAAAAATGTATTGGACGACTGAACACAATACGATTATTCAAAAATTGCTGCGTAAGGCACGACAAGGCACTGAAATTATTTATGTTCCAGGTAATCACGATGAAAATGTGCGGAATTACGAAAATTATGTGTTTGGCGACATCATTGTGAAAGTTTCAGATATTCACACCACCGCGCAAGGCAAACGTTTTTTAATTGTTCACGGTGATGAATACGATGCAATTGCTCAACATCAAAAATGGTTGGCAAAAATTGGTAGTGTCGGTTATGACTGGCTGATTGCGTTAAATCGGTTTTGGCGCATTTTCAGAAAGATTTTTGGTATTCAATCGCAATTCTCATTAGCAGCTTACATCAAATTCAAAGTTAAAAATGCGGTGCAATTTATTTCAGATTATGAAGAAACGATTGTTCAAACGTTGAAAAATGAAAATTTAGATGGCGTAATTTGTGGGCATATTCATCACGCTGAAATTAAGATGATTGAGAATTTTTTGTATGTGAATACAGGGGATTTTGTCGAAAGTTGCACCGCCATTGTGGAACATCACAATGGCGAATTAGAATTGATTAAATGGAAAAAACAAGATATTGGTTAACGCTCAACGTGCAACACGTCAACATGACTCCAAATTGATTCAATAAAATCATTGTCGATTTCTGGCATTCCGTCTTGAATCCATTTCACTAAAATTTTGGCGGTATTTGGATAAGTAATGTGAACAGCGCGATTATCGTGTAACCAATGTTGCACGGTTTCAAAATCAAGTTCGTCCATTACATGAGCATAACCCAATTGTTGCAACGCTGCGCCATTTGAAGTTTGTTCAACTTGCGCGTGCAACGGTTTAACGAGAATTTTTTTACCGAGTTGTAACGCTTCGCTCGTCATCGCAAAACCCGCGTTACTGATGATGCCTTCGCAAGTGTAAAGCTCATTTAAAAACGTATCGCACGACATGGAATGATAAGTAATGTGTGAATGTTTCGACGTTAGCGCGAGCGGTGACGATACATGAAAATCAAAATTTTCAAATGGCGCGAGCAGTTTTTCAACGTCATTCGTATCTTCAAAAGGCAAATAGACCACAATTTTATTTTTGATAACGCCTTTGGATTCAAGCGCATCGACAACAGGCGGAACAATAGGTTGTCCAAAATGATGCCAGTGCATTCCAATCGACGTTTGAGCTGGCGCAAAATACTTCATTATCAAATCCGCAATCGGGTCTGAACCTTTGCGTGGAATGTCAAAATTGTAGGCATATTGATTACCTAAACCTAAAACCCGCTTTTTTTGTTTTTTTGCCGCCCATGCTGAAATTGGCTCAAAATCTGTTATCACTAAATCGTAATCGCTTAAATCCAATGTTTTGATGTCATGCAAAAATTCACTTACTTTGGCTTCAGTGGCAGTTTTTAAATAATTCAATTTCCCTTTGCTTGTGTTGAACGTTAAGCCAGTTCGCACCCAATAATCACCAAAAATCTCCATATCAAAATACTTATCAGCCGCTCGACCTGTAAATAAAAATTGGGTTTCAATTCCAGCCGCTTTAAGTTCTTTTGCCATAACGCGACACCGCGCTAAATGTCCGTTTCCTGTTCCTTGCACACCGTAAAACACTTTCATAATCGATAACCTAAGAGATTTAAACTCGGCTTAGATTAAAGATTGTGTATTGCGTTTATGTGTCGAATAGATTGCAAAGTTGTGTCAGTTTGATGTTTTTTGTGTGACAACATTTTTGGTGTCATGGTTTTGTCAAAATCACAGAGTACGATTTGGAAATTATGAAAAAAACTAAACCTAAAAAACATAAATTACTCTTACGCCATTTGACGTTAGAAGATTACGACAACCTTGCTGTATTGATGGAACACGTCTACGACAACTTAGGTGGCGCGTGGAAAAAAGACCAATACATTTCGCAAATCACACGCTTTCCACAAGGGCAAATCGTCATCGAAGATAACGGCGTTTTAGTTGCCGCCGCATTGAGTATGGTGGTGGATTATTACAAATTCGGTGATGTTCACACTTATGCACAAATCACGGGTGATGGCTATTTAACGAATCATGATTCAGATGGCGATACCCTTTATGGTGTCGATATTTTTGTACATCCGAAATATCGCGGTTTGCGTTTAGGACGCAGACTTTATGATGCGAGAAAAGAATTGTGTCGCAGTTTGAATTTACGCCGTTTCATCGCAGGTGGCAGAATTCCTGGTTATCACAAATACGCCGATAATTTCACGCCTGTTCGCTATATCGAAGAAGTGAAAAACCGTGAAATTTTCGACCCCGTTTTATCGTTTCAACTCGCAAATGGTTTTCACGTCCGTAAATTATTAACCAATTATTTACCGATTGACAAAGATTCGCGTGGTTTTGCAACATTACTTGAATGGGTAAATTTGGATTATGTCGATAAACAGCCGTCTTCAATTGTTTCATCAAAAAGTGTGGTGCGTTTAGGCGTTGTGCAATGGCAAATGCGAACCATGACCAGCGTTGAAGAATTGTTAAAACACGCCGAATTTTTCATTGATGCCGTGGCAGGTTATCACGCAGATTTTGTGTTATTTCCTGAATACATGAGTGCGCCGCTCATGGGATTGTTTAACGATAAACACCCACCCGATGCCATTCGCGCGTTGGCAGGATTTACCAGTGAAATTCGTAACGGCTTGCTCGAAATGGCAATGTCTTACAACATCAACATTATTGCGGGTTCAATGCCTGAATACAGCAATCATGAACTGTATAACATTTCGTGGTTATTGCGTAGAGACGGGACATTTGAAGCGCAATATAAAATTCATGTTACAACAGACGAAGTAGAATGTTGGGGCGTGCAGGGCGGCGATGCGCTAAAAGTATTTGATACCGATTGCGGCAAAATCGCTGTGTTGATTTGTTTCGATTCGGAATTTCCCGAACTCGCACGTTTAGCGGCGTTACAAGGCGCACAAATTCTGTTTGTTCCATTTTGGACTGACACCAAAAATGCGTATCAACGAGTGCGTTATTGTTCGCACGCAAGAGCGATTGAAAATGAATGTTTTGTTGCCATTACTGGCAGCGTTGGTAATTTGCCGCACGCTGAAAATATGGATATTCAATATGCCCAAGCGGCGATTTTTAGTCCAAGCGATTTTTCATTTCCCCACGATGCAATTTTGGCAGAAGCCACGCCAAATACTGAAATGACGTTAATTGCTGATGTAAATTTGGATTTATTAAAACAAGCACGCACACGCGGGGCAGCACGGAATTTAGCCAAACGACGCGAGGATTTATATCGTTTGGAATGGATTTAACAAAAATTAAGAAGGAAATTTATGAAAGAGTTATTGTTGCTTCGGCACGCAAAAGCAAAAATTATTGACGGAATAGAAGATAAAGAGCGTCCGTTAAAAAAACGTGGCAAACGGGATGCTCAAAATATCGGTACATGGCTCAAAAAACAGCATTTATTTCCTGATGTTCTTTTGAGTTCACCTGCTAAACGGACGCTCGATACTGCAAAAATAGTTCATCGTGCATTAGAAATGGAAGATTTAGCCATTCAAGAGAATGAACAATTGTACGCTTCAAATGTGGAGCAAATTTTGAGTATTTTGGCGGCGTATCCAGAAGAAATAAAACGTATTTTAGTCGTTGGACACAATCCAGAATTGGAAAATTTTTTGATACACCTTGTGGGTAAAGAAGCATTGCCAAATACTCCCAAATTATTGCCGACAGGTTCATTGGTGAGGTTGTCGCTTGATAACGTTTTATGGTCAGAATTGAGTCAAAAACGCGCTCAATTTATATCCATTATTTACGCAAAATCTTTGTTAAATTAACGCATTTTGCTCACACCGTTGGCGAGTACAACCCCATATAAAAATAAATGTATCGCCTGTTGTACCCAAATTTTAATTTCTTGTTCATCTGGCGTTTTTGCAAGCCCTAATTGAAGTTGTTGTAAACGCTCTCCGCGCAACGTACTGATAAGTTGCTCTGCTAAAAAATACGCATCAAGTTCAATAAAATATCCTGCTTGTTGTTGCGCCGCAAAAAATTTCGCCAAATTTTCTAAATTTCGTTTAACGCCTTGTTCATAAAACTCTGTGGCAAGGTCAGGAAAACGCGGCGATTCACCAATCAAAATCGCGCGAATTCGCACCGCATCAGGTCGTGTAATTAAATAAATATATTTTTGTGCAAATAAATTTAACGCTTTTTCTGGTGATTCTTCATGCGAAAAATCGATGATAAATTGATCACTACTTCGCCGTATCAACGCGCCAAATAATCCTGCTTTACCACCAAATTGACTGTAAATGGTTCGCATAGAAACCCGTGCATGACGCGCAATCGTTTCCATACTCAAATTGCCATAACCGTATTCTAAAAATAATTCTAACGCTGCATCTAGCAAACGATCACGACTTAATAATTCATTTCCTTTTGCAGGTCGTCCGCATTTAATCATTAGTTTTTACTCGAAAAAAATAAATTGACTTAAACAATAATGATAACCCATCACTAAATGGTAATATATATTACTATTTATTTTGCCCTAGAATTTAAGACATCTATAAAATGAAAAAATTCCCGATTTCGCACACGTTATTCATAACATTCTTTTTGTTGCTATTGAGTGGCTGTGATAAACCTCAAAATTCTCCTGCCACGCCAGCAGCGCAACCTCCTTTGCCGCCGCTTGCAAAAGTTAAAATTGCCCAACCGTTAAGTCAAAAAATAACCGAATGGGACGAATTCACAGGTCGAATTGAAGCGGTGAATACGGTCGAAGTTCGAGCAAGAGTGAGCGGTTATTTAGAAAAAGTGAATTTCGTAGCGGGCGCAACGGTTAAAAAAGGCGATTTATTATTTGTCATCGATTCAAAACCATTTAAAGCGCAATTGAGTTACGCCATTGCTGAATTAGCACAAGCCAAATCCAAGCAAGAATTAGCAAAAAATGAATTAACTCGCGCTGAAAATTTATTGAAAGCCAAAGCCATTTCAATCGAAGAATATGACGCGCGAAATAAAGGTTTGCGTGGCGCGGCGGCGGCAGTTGATTCGGCGACGGCTCAAGTCGCAAGCGTGCAATTGAATATTGAATTTACCGAAG
>CANKON010000091.1 GCA_947484105.1 Methylococcaceae bacterium
CGGCAATTTCAATCAATGGGTTTGACGGTGTTTCTAAAAATAAAAAGCGTGTATTTGGTTTAATCGCGGCTTCCCACGCATTAACATCGGTCAAATCCACAAAATCTGTTTCCACGCCAAATTTGCCAAAATAATTTTGGAACATCAACACCGTGTTGCCAAAAACACCGCGTGAACAAACAACGTGATCGCCTGCTTTCAACAACCCCATTCCTACCGCCATAATCGCCGCCATGCCAGACGAAAAGGCTAAACAACGCTCACCTTTTTCCATTAACGCTAAACGGTCTTGAAACGCAGCAACGGTTGGATTTGTGAAACGCGAATAAATGTTGCCTGCTTGCTGACCCGTAAAACGTAATGCGGCATCCGCCGCGCTTCTGAACACATAACTCGATGTCATAAAAATCGGCATCGAGTGTTCATCTTCATGCGTGCGGTGCTGACCTGCGCGAATGGCTTGCGTTTCTAAAGCGTATTGATTCCAATCGATTTCGTTCATATTTTCGAGAAGCTAGAAATGAAAAAAGCCGCAAGCGGCTGAGTTTTTGATAATTTTTGTTCTCTGGAGACGTTGCGACGCAACGCCTCGACAGATTTTGTTATGCAGTTGCTAAAACCAAGGCTTTAACTTTTGCATTCAAACGGCTTTTACCGCGAGCTGCTTTATTTCTGTGAATAATGCCTTTGTTGACAGATGAATCTAAAACAGATTCTGCAACTTTAAATGCAGCAACCGCTTGTGTTTTATCGCCTGCTTTAATTGCGACTAAGACTTTTTTTACAAAAGTACGCAATTTACTACGTTGTCCGCCGTTACGAATACGGTTTACTTCTGCTTGTCTTGCACGTTTTTTTGCTTGTGGTGAATTAGCCATGGTGTCTCTGTGAAGTTAATTTTAAAAGGATTTTGAAAACGGCAAATTATGTTGCTAAATGCTATGATTGTCAATCATTTAAGAGCTTTTTGAACACTTACAGGGGGCGTAACTTTTGAGTAAAACACTTTCCAAATCGACGTTGATCGTTAGCGGTTTAACACTATTTTCAAGAATACTCGGTTTTATTCGAGACATGTTGATTGCTCACTATTTTGGTGTAAATGCCGCGACCGATGCGTTTTTTGTGGCGTTTCGGTTTCCGAATTTTTTACGGCGTTTATTTGCAGAAGGGGCATTTGCACAGGCTTTCGTTCCACTAATTAGCCAGCACAAAAATCAAAAACTCCAACCTCTTATCAATAAAATGGCAGGACATTTAGCGTTGTTGCTTGCCTTTTTGACCTTAATCGGTGTGATTGCTGCGCCGCTATTGATTACGCTGTGTGCAGCGGGTTTCGAGTGGCAAAGTGAAGAACACGTTTTAGCTACGCATTTGTTGCAAATTATGTTGCCTTACGGATTTTTTATTACGCTAGTGGCGTTTATGGGCAGCATTTTAAACGTCCATACAAAATTTGCGATTCCAGCTTTTACGCCTGCGTTGTTAAATTTATCGATGATTGGTGCAACGATTTGGCTTTCCCCGAAATTTGATCAGCCGATTATCGCATTAGCCGCGGGTGTTTTGATTGGCGGAATAATTCAATTTTTATTTCAAATTCCTGCGTTAAAACGTTTGAATTTGTTGCCACGATTTCAGCTCGATTTTCATGACGTAATAGTAAAACGCGTTATGAAAAATGTATTGCCAACGCTGTTTGCGACCTCGGCAACCCAAATCAATTTGTTAATCAATACGTTTGTTGCATCATTTTTGGCGACGGGCAGCGTTTCGTGGTTGTATTACGCAGATAGATTACTCGAATTTCCGATTGGGATTTTGGGTTCTAGCTTGGCAACAGTGATGTTGCCAAAATTGGCAAAAAGTCATGCAGAGCAAGACGCAAAAAGTTTCTCTGCAACGATTGATTGGGGGTTACGTTGGGTAATTTTATTGGGAATTCCTGCCACGATTGGCTTAGTTTTATTGGCAGAACCTATTTTGAGTTTGTTGTTTCAGTCAGCAGAATTTACCGCGCATGACGTTCATGCGTCGGCGCAAAGTTTACAAGGTTACGCACTAGGTTTGATGGGATTTTTGACCGTTAAGGTTTTAATGCCCGCTTTTTCAACACAACATTTACAAGCCAAAGCCGTGCGTTATGCGTGGTATTCAGTGGTTGCAAATGTGGTTTTTAACTTATTATTTTTTATCCCTTTCGCGCATACGGGTGTGGCATTAGCAACAGCGTTGGCGGCGATTTTAAATGCAGGATTATTGCTTCGAGATTTGCGAAAAAATGGAATTTATTCACCTTCATGTTTAGCTTAAAAACCATAAAATTCGAGCGATTCATCATCTTCAAATTTACTGATTACTCTAAGTAACACAAATAATGCTCCCGTACCGCCTTCTTTTGAACTTGCAGAACAAAATGCTTGTACATCTTTATGTTGGCGCAACCAGCGGTTTAATTCGTTTTTGATGACAGGTAAATTATCGAGCGAACGATAACCTTTCCCATGAACAATGTGAACGCAACGATAACCTTCTTCAACGCTGTTGTGCAAAAAATGGAGCAATTGTTTTTTTGCAAGCTGACTATTCAAACCGTGTAAATCAATTTCCGCATCAATTCCAAAAAAACCGCGTCGTAATTTTTTCAGTACGCTATTTTGCAAACCTGCTGATAAAAAACTCATTGAGTCATAAATGCCAACGTTTTCAATTTTTTCTGGATCGCGCGAATTTAAATGCGCATCGAAATTGACGGCAACAGGTTTAGGATAAGGTTTTGGCTTGGCATTTCGCTGTTCATGTAACGCAACTTTGTCTTGTTTTATTGCGTCAACTTTACCGATTGTTTGGCGAAATAACTCTGTGTCGTTATTCATTTTGTAATTTGTTGATTTAGCCAGGATTGCAAAATTAACTGCGCGGCAAGTTGGTCTTGAACCTCCCACAATTTCGTGGCGTTCACATGAACATCATCGAACAACATTTGTTTCGCTTCAAATGTTGAAAGCGATTCATCTTGTTGATGAACAGGTAAATTAAAACGTCCATTTAATTGGCGGCAAAATTTCAACATTTTGGGTGTAACGAGATTGTCGGTGCCATCGAATTGGCGCGAAATTCCCACCACAAATCCCGTTGGTTGCCATTCTTTAACCAGATTTTCAATCGCTTGCCAATTCGGGGTTTGATTTGGTGAACGAAGCGTTTGCAGCGAATTGGCGGTGGTTGTCGTTAATTGTCCCACGGCGACACCAATTTTTTTTGTTCCGAAATCAAATCCTAAAAATGTATCGTCGGATTGTCGCGCTAACGGATCACGCATGACCAGAACCAAATGTCAGTTTGTTAATATCGATGCCGATTTGATTTGCCGCCATTTTCCAACGCAAATCGGTTGGTGTATCAAATAAAATGGGTTCACCAAACGGGGTGTTTAACCAGGAATTCGACAAAAATTCTTGTTCCAATTGTCCCCTGCCCCAGCCCGCGTAACCCAGTGCCACAAAATAACGCTCAGGACCTTCACCGCGTGCAATCGCTTCGATAATATCGCGCGATGTGGTGAGTGACATGGTGTCAGAAATCGGCAAAGAAATAGCCCATTTTCCACCTGTCGTATGCAATACAAAACCGCGTTCTTGCTGAACAGGACCGCCAACATAAACAGGTGCATCCGCTGCCGTCATTGACGCAATCGGAATGTCCATTTGCATGAAAATTTCTTTAAGTTTCATGTTTGATTTGCGATTTATCACAATGCCTAACGCGCCGTCGGCGTTGTGTTGACATAAATAAATTGCCGCGTGCGAAAAATTATCATCCGCCAACGTCGGCATCGCGATAATAAATTGATCATTTAAGTAATGTGTTTCAGTCATTTTTTTGTCAAAGTGAAAGGTGAAAACGGAATTTAACCGATGCCATTATGCCGTAAAAGTGCATCAACTGACGGTTCACGTCCACGAAAGTTTTTAAATAATTCCATCGCGTCATCACTGCCGCCCATTTCTAAAATGTTCGTTAAAAATGCCCTACCCGTTTCAGCGTCAAAAATTCCTTTTTCTTCAAATAACGAAAACGCATCACTCGATAACACTTCAGCCCATTTATAACTGTAATATCCTGCTGCGTAACCGCCTGCGAAAATGTGCGAGAAACTGTGTGCAAAACGGTTAAATTCAGGCACAGGCAATACGGCGATTTTTTCACGAATTTCATTCAGAATTTCATAAATCCGCCCTCCCCTGATTGGGTCAAAATCGTGGTGAATATGAAAATCAAACAAACTAAATTCGAGTTGCCTAACCATCATCATGCCCGCTTGAAAATTTTTTGCTGCAAGCATTTTTTCAAATAACGCATCTGGCAACGTTTCGCCAGTTTGATAATGCGACGAAATCAACGAAAGAGCTTCTTTGTCCCAACACCAATTTTCCATAAATTGACTTGGCAATTCGACTGCATCCCACGCTACGCCGCTAATACCTGAAACACCTAAATAATCGACTTGTGTTAAAACATGATGCAAACCGTGTCCGAATTCGTGAAACAACGTCGTTACGTCGTCATGCGTCAAAAGCGACGGCGTGTCAGCGGTTGGTGGCGTGAAGTTACATACCAAATACGCAACGGGCAATTGGACAGTTTCATCGTTTAATCTACGTCGTCCGATGCAATCGTCCATCCACGCACCGCCCCGTTTTTTATTTCGTGCAAATAAATCTAAATAAAAACGTCCTCGTTTGCGCCCTGCCCCGTCTGTCGCTTCAAATAATTGTGCGCTTTCATGCCATCGGTCGAATTCTTTAATTTCGCTAAAACTTAGCCCATACAAACGATTTAAAATTTCAAACAATCCGTTTAATACTTTCTGTGCGGGAAAATAATTTTTTACGTCTTCTTGCGACAGTTGGTAATGTTTTTGGCGCATTTTTTCGGATAAATAGGTTACGTCCCACGCTTGTAATTCTTCGATATTGTAATTTTCCAGGGCGAATTTTTTTAAATCTTCCACATCTTGTCGTGCTTGCGGCAACGATTTTTGTGCTAAATCGTCTAAAAACGAAATGACTTCTTCAGGCGAATTTGCCATTTTTGTTGCAAGCGACAATTCGGCATAGTTTGCAAAATCGAGTAATTGTGATTCTTCATGACGCAACGCTAAAATTTCTTCCATGATTTGCGTGTTGTTAAAACCGCCTTCACTCGCACGAGTCGCAAACGCGCGATAAACTTCATGGCGCAATTCCCGATTATCCGCGTGCATCATTACCGCTAAATAAGATGGATATTGCAACGTGATTAACCAGCCACTTTCTTCAGGTTTCACGTGAAACATTGTCGCCGATTTTTCAGATTGTTCCACATGAAACATAGCGGCACTTTGTTTCGCTTGTGCTAAATCATTTTCTGGAAAACCTGCTAGTTCATTAACGTCAGTAATTAACTTTGTCCACGCATTCGTTGCATCTAAAACGTTATCTGAATAACGACTACAAATTGAACAGAGTTGTTGCGAAATTTCTTTGTAACGTTGTTTTTTATTTTCAGGCAATGCCACGCCCGATAATTTGAAATCACGCGACGCATTGGTTAGCACTTTTTGTTGTGCCTTGCTCAAACTCGAAAAAGTTTCACGTGAAACAATTGACTCGTAAGCGTGGAACAATTTTTCATTTTGTCCCATTTCGGTGGCGTAATCGCTTAATTTTGGCAAACACGCATTGTAAGCTTCGCGCAATTCGTCATTATTCATCACAGAATTCAAATGACTGACAGGCGACCATGTTTTATTCAAACGGTCTTCGGCAGTTTCAATCGGTTCAATTAAATTTTCCCAGGTGTAGATTTCATTCTGATTTAAACAGTTGGCGACAACTTTTCGCGCATTGGCTAATAATTCATCAATCGCGGGTTCAATGTGTTCAGGTTTGATTTGACTAAAATGTGGCAAATCAGTTTGGTTTAATAATGGATTCATTTTCAAAGATTTAATAAAAGAGAGTAGGGCAGGGGAATCGAAACGCCAATTTAAAAAACGTTGGCTTTCGACGTGAAATAAAACAGGAATTAGCAACGCGAATTGCGTTTGCCACTCTTCGTGCAACGCAATATCAACATATTCAGCGGTAATTTTACATTCGTTTAAAAGCATTTGCGCGTCTTCACACAAATGACAACCTTCGGTTCCAAGCAATAATAAACGATCCATTTTCGCCATTTTTTAAGCAATAAAAAAGC
>CANKON010000092.1 GCA_947484105.1 Methylococcaceae bacterium
CAGATTGCGGCAAATGTCCGATTTCACGCGCTCTTTTGTGGCTGATATTTTGTGTGACCATTTCGTCATCCGTCCAAAATGTACCGTCAACCAATAAGCAATCGACATTTTGCAGCGCGTCCATAACGTGCGGTTCGATTTCACCCAAACCAGGTGAATAAAACACTTTTTTGCCAGTCGAAATTTGCTCAATAATCACGCCGATATTGTCGCCATCGTGCGGATCGTGGCGGTGTGGCGAATACGGCGGAGCTTTGCTTTTCAATGCTTGCGTGTAAAAACGCAAATCGGCAATCGCAGGAATTTCAAAACTGCTGCCATCGACGGGAATATCGTGATGATTCACGGTGCAATAATCTTTCAACATCGTGAACAACGGAAAGCCGCTGGTTAAATCTTGCTTCACCATTTCGGAGCAATAAATATCGAGCGGTTTGCCTTCGCGCAACATCAATAATCCCGTGGTGTGGTCGATTTGGCTGTCCATCAAAATAATCGCTTTGATGCCAGTGTCACGAATACCGTTTTGCGGTTGCATCGCGGGAAAGGCTTCGAGTTGAGCGCGAATATCAGGCGAGGCATTAAACAATAACCAATTTTTATCATCCGTGCTGATGGCGATTGATGATTGTGTTCGTGCCGTACCGTTCATTTCACCGCGTCGAATACGGTGACAATTATGGCAATTACAATTCCATTGTGGAAAACCACCGCCAGCACCTGAACCTAAAACTCTAATTTTCATTTTGTAATCCTGTAAAAATAAAACTCGAAAAAAAAGGGGCAATCGCCCCTTTTTCTTGATTTAAAACTCGTTAGAAATTAACGGTTATAAATGTACATTGTAACTTCAAAACCGAAACGTAAATCGGTGTAGCTCGGTGTTTCCCATTTCATAATCGTGACCTCTGAAAGTTTTTATAATTGGATATTTAGCTTGTTAACTCTAAGCTGGTGGCATTGTAAAAGGATTCGTTTTTTTACGCAACATTCCACCAAACATGCTTGTTACAACTCGCGAGTCGAACTAAATTTAATGTCTGGATAACGTTCTTCAGCAAGTTGTAAATTAACGCGACTATTTGCGACATAAACTAAATAACCGCCTCCGTCTTCCGCTAAATTATCAAAGGCTTTCTTTTTGAATTCTTCGAGTTTCACAAGATTATTAGAACTCACCCAACGTACCGCCGAAATGGGAATCGCGTCATAAACACATTCGACGTTGTATTCACTTTTTAAACGAAACGCGGTCACATCAAACTGCAACACACCGACTGCCCCTAAAATTAAATCGTTGTTTTTTAATGGTCGAAATAACTGTGTTGCACCTTCTTCAGTCAATTGAATTAAGCCTTTTTGCAACGCTTTCGCACGAAGAGGGTCTTTTAAAACTACGCGACGAAATAATTCTGGCGCGAAATAAGGAATACCGCCATATTTTAAAGCTTCGCCTTGAGTAAAGGTATCACCAACTTGAATCGTCCCGTGATTGTGCAAACCAATAATATCGCCTGCGTAGGCTTCTTCAACGGCATTTCGGGTTGCCGCTTGAAACGTAATAGCGTTCGCAATTTGAATACTTTTCCCTAAACGAACGTGATGAATTTTCATGCCTTTGTCGAATTTTCCTGAACATACGCGCAAAAATGCAACACGGTCACGATGTGACGGATCCATATTCGCCTGAACTTTGAACACAAACCCTGTAAATTTTTCTTCACTAGGCAAAACCGTCCGTTGCACCGCTTCACGCGGCAATGGAGAGGGTGCGTATTCAGCAAAGGCATCAAGTAATTCTAAAATACCAAAATTATTCACCGCCGAACCGAAGAAAACGGGTGTTAATTTACCAGCTAAATACGCTTCTAAATCAAATTCGTGACTTGCACCTTGAACTAATTCGATTTCGTCACGCAATTCTTGCGCTTGCGAGCCTAGCAATTCATCGAGTTTCGGATTTTCTAACCCTTTGATGACTTCGGCTTCGGCAATTTTTCCACCGTGTTGTGCGCTGAATAAATGAATTTCATCTTTGTAAATGTGATAAACGCCTTTAAACCGTTTACCCATGCCGATAGGCCAAGTCATTGGCGCACATTGAATTTTTAAAACGTGTTCCACTTCGTCAAGTAATTCAATCGGTTCACGTCCTTCACGGTCTAATTTGTTGATAAACGTTAAAATCGGCGTGGTTCGCAAACGGCACACCTCCATTAAGTTAATCGTCCGTTCTTCAACGCCTTTTGCCACGTCAATAATCATCAACGCTGAATCGACGGCGGTTAACGTGCGATAAGTATCTTCCGAAAAATCTTCGTGACCTGGTGTGTCGAGTAGGTTAATCACGCAATCTTTATGTTCAAACTGCATGACCGACGTGGTGACAGAAATACCGCGCTCTTTTTCCATTTCCATCCAATCAGACGTTGCATGCCTTGCAGCTTTTCGACCTTTGACAGAACCTGCTAATTGAATCGCACCACCGAATAACAATAATTTTTCAGTAACGGTAGTTTTACCCGCGTCGGGGTGAGAAATAATCGCAAACGTGCGACGGCGTTGTAATTCACTGAAATTTTGAGGCATTTTTGAAACTCTAAAAAGGAGATTATTTATTTAATTTAAACCGTTTTGCTTCAGCAGAAAGCGGAAATTTTGTTAGGATTAAAGTTTGATAATGTTTTGCCATACCTGCATTACCTGTCGCGCCTTCAATTTGTGCGGCTATCAATAACGATTCGGGTGTATGTTCTGAAACTTGCGCGTAACGATTTAAATAAACTCTTGCTGCCGAAAAATTACCTTGGTGATAATTTACTTTTTGCATTTCTAGTAACGCGGGAGAATAATTTTGATTGAGTTGCAGTGCTTGCGTGAAATAAGTTTCAGCCTCTTGATATTTTGCTAACTGCATATAACAGCGTCCTAAATTCGTCATCGCCAACCACGGACGTTCATTCAGACCATCTGTTGTCGCCGCTGTTAATAAGGCCATCCCGTTTTCAGTTTCACCCTGTTCACATAAAAAACGCCCGTAATTATTTTTAATCCCTAAATCGTCAGGCGTTAAAGTAATCGCAGTTTGATAATGTAAACGGGCATCGTCGATTTTATTAAGTTTTTCATCTAAAAAAGCCAGCGCGTTAAAAGCTTGCGCGTTTTTAGAATCTAAGCGAATCGCGTGTTGCAAATTTTCTTTCGCGATTTCCAACTTATTTAAATTCAAATAACGCACGCCGAGTTGTAAATAAACATTCGCAGCATTACCTTCCACAGATTTTGTATCGTCGGTTGTTGCACACGCTGTTAAAAAACAAACGAAAATGCTTGAAAGGAATAATTTGGAAGTTCGCATTGATTACGCCATTTTTTGAAGTTTTAAATGCCGCCGACTTTTGTCTGCAACTTGTCCGACCAATTGCCCACAAGCCGCATCAATATCATCACCGCGTGTTTTACGCACAGTCGTAATAATTCCAGCGTCATTGAGCATCGTTTTAAATTTTAAAAGCGTTTCTTTTTTTGAGCAGCGATAAGGTGAATTCGGGAACGGATTGAACGGAATTAAATTAAGTTTGCACGGTACAGTTTTGAGTAATTTAATCAAGCCTCGTGCGTCAATATCGGTATCGTTCACGCCATCCAGCATCACATATTCAAACGTAATAAAACGACGTGGCGCAGTTTTTGCATTTTCACGGCAAGCCTCCATTAAAACGTTTAATGGATATTTTTTGTTAATTGGTACAAGTTCATCGCGTAATTCGTCACGCACGGCGTGAAGTGAAATGGCTAAACTCACATCAAGTGCTTCGGCGAGTTTTTCAATTGCAGGCACAACGCCAGACGAACTGATTGTCACACGGCGTTTTGACAAGCCATAAGCAAAATCGTCCATCATCAAATTACACGCCGCAACAACGTTATCAAAATTCAATAACGGTTCGCCCATGCCCATCATCACAACATTGGTAATTCTGCGTTCTTTGCCAACACGATTTTGTGCAACAAAAAGCTGCCCGATAATTTCAGAAGTCGTGAGATTTCGATTAAAACCTTGTTGCGCGGTCGAACAAAAACTACACGCCAATGCACAACCGATTTGTGACGAAATGCACAACGTATTGCGGTCATCTTCAGGAATAAACACACTTTCGATACGATTGCCACAATGCGTTTGCATCGCCCATTTTATAGTGCCGTCAGTCGCAATTTGTTCAACTACAATCTCGGGCGTTTCAATGACGCAATTTTCAACCAAATAAGCACGAAGCGTTTTACTGAAATTAGTCATTTCATTGAAATCGTACACATCTTCCTGATAAATCCATTTCATCAATTGTGTAGCGCGGAAAGATTTTTCACCTAAACCGACAAAAAAGGCGGTTAAGCCTTTTCTGTCTAAGTCGAGCAAATTAACCTTTTTGGGAGGATTAACGAGTTCTTGCAACAATTTCATTTTCCGTGAAAAAGTAAGAAATTTCGCGTGCTGCTGATTCTAAAGCGTCAGAACCATGAACCGCATTTTCGTCGATGCTTGCTGCGAAATCAGCGCGGATTGTGCCAGCAGCGGCTTCTTTTGGATTCGTTGCCCCCAAAATTTCACGGTGTTTTAAAACCGCATTTTCGCCTTCTAAAACTTGCATAATCACAGGACCAGAAGTCATGAAAGATACTAAATCAGCAAAAAATCCGCGTTCGCTGTGTTCTGCATAAAAACCTTCTGCTTGTTCTTTGGTTAAATGCAACATTTTTGCCGCGATAATTTGCAACCCGTTTTGTTCAAAACGGCTGTAAATTTGACCGATTACGTTTTTTGCAACAGCGTCAGGTTTGATGATTGAAAATGTGCGTTCGATTGCCATGAATTTTAAAACTCCTAAATTGTTAAATTAAAATGAATGTAGATTATAGCGGATTTACCGCATCTAAATCCGAATGAAAAAAGCGCAAGCCACATTTCTGCAACTTGCGCCTTTTTGTCAGCTCAGAAAACTATTTTTTTTCTTTCGCTTTGTTACGTTCTGTGACTTCTTTGATTACTTCTTCAGAAACGTTTTTAGGGCAAGGTAAGTAATGCGAGAATTCCATCGAGAACTGACCACGACCTGAAGTCATAGTACGCAAATCACCGATATAACCAAACATTTCGCTCAAAGGAACTTCTGATTTAATACGAACGCCAGTTGGACCCGCATCTTGCGATTTAATCATGCCGCGACGACGGTTTAAATCGCCGATTACGTCACCAACGTGGTCAGACGGTGTAAATGTGTCAACCGCCATGATTGGTTCAATCAATTGTGGACCCGCTTTTGGCATGGTTTGACGGAACGCTGCTTTTGCCGCAATTTCAAACGCAATTGCTGATGAATCCACCGCGTGGAATCCACCGTCAGTTAAATTCACTTTGAAATCTAAGCAAGGGAAGCCAGCTAAAACGCCTTTGTCGAGCATTGATTTGAAGCCTTTTTCAACTGCTGGCCAGTATTCGCGTGGCACGTTACCGCCTGTAACGGTTGATTCAAATACGAAACCTGTACCTGGTTCACCTGGGGTGATGATGTAGTTGATTTTGCCGTACTGACCAGAACCACCTGATTGTTTTTTGTGGGTGTATTCGTCTTCCACTTCGCGAGTAATCGTTTCACGGTAAGCAACTTGTGGTTTACCAACAATTACGTCAACGCCATGGGTTCGACGCAAAATATCCACTTTAATGTCTAAATGTAATTCGCCCATGCCTTTCAAAATCGTTTCGCCGCTGTCTTCGTCGGTTTCAACGTGGAAAGAAGGATCTTCTTGAATCATTTTGCCTAATGCAACACCCATTTTTTCAGAAGCGGCTTTATCTTTTGGCGAAATTGCCAACGAGATTACAGGTTCTGGGAATACCATTGGTTCTAATGTTGCTGGGAATTTTGGATCGCACAACGTGTGACCAGTTTGCACGTTTTTCATACCTAAAACGGCAACGATGTCGCCCGCTTGCGCTGATTCCAATTCGATACGATTGTCAGCGTGCATTTCAACGATACGACCAATACGTTCGGTTTTACCCGTGAATGTATTTAAAACCGCTGTACCTTTTTCTAATTTACCTGAGTAAATACGCAAGAAAGTCAACGCGCCAAAACGGTCATCCATAATTTTGAACGCTAATGAACGCAAA
>CANKON010000093.1 GCA_947484105.1 Methylococcaceae bacterium
GGTGTGGGAAGAACGGAAGGTGCGCCCGTTGCATTGCCTGAAGGCGGTTTTGCCAAAGACAAGTCTGGAAAAATTATAATTCCCAAACTACAAACTGCGGAATTAAGCGAACTCGCTGCGGCAGGAAAAGGACAATTTCAAATTATGACGACTGACGACCGCGACATAAAAAATTTATTACAAACATTCGATACGCCACTCACACAAACGCCTTTGGATAAAAGTGATTTATTTCTTGACCAGTGGGAAGACAGCGGTTATTGGTTGATTTTGCTGATTTTACCGTGGGCAGCGTGGCAATTTCGCAAAGGCGCGTTTTATTTAGCGATTCTGTTTTTGTTGCCTATTCCAAAAAATAGTTACGCGCTGGATTTACAAAATTTATGGAAAACACCAGACCAACAAGCGCAACGTGCTTACGACAAACAGCAATTTTCAAAAGCCGCTGAAAAGTTTGAAAATCCCGATTGGAAAGCCACCGCGCAATATAAAGCAGGGAACTTCAATGCCGCGACCGAACAATTTCAACAATCAGGAAGTTTTTACAATCAAGGTAATGCGTTAGCTAAAAAAGGACAGCTCAAAGAAGCGTTAGCCGCTTACGAGCAAGCAGTAAAAGAAAATCCTTATGATAATGACGCAAAATTTAATAAAGGCGTTGTTGAAAAAGAATTAGAAAAACAGCAGCAGCAGCAACAACAGCAAGAAAACAAACCGCAAGATTCACAAAAATCCGATTCTGACAAAAATGAGAAATCAGATAAAGATTCACAAAAACAACAAAGTGAAAATGAGGACTCGAATTCAAAACCTGAGCAAAAAGAAGAGCATAAAGCGGGTGATAATCCTGAGAAAAAAGACGATTCAAAGGACGAAAAGTCAAAGCAAGAATCTAAATCACAATCTGAGAAAGAAAAGGAATCGAAAGATAATTCTAAAAACGAACAGAAAAAAGAAGTTGAAACTCAAAAATTAACCACTGAAAAACTGCAAGCAAATGAACAATGGTTAAAACGAATCCCTGACGAACCAGCAACGCTTTTGAAACGAAAATTTAAATATCAATACAGCCAACAGCAATAATTTAAACGCTTCTGAAACCTGTTTTTTTCAAAATTTTCGTACTGAAAAGCACATCATTTCCTAAATTAAAATCACCGAGCAACACGGAAATTTGTTCAATTTGTTGGTTCACGTCCGCTTGTGTTTTGCCGTGAACCATCGCAAATAAATTGTAATGCCAATCAGGTAAATGGCGCGGTCGGTGATAACAATGACTCACAAACGGCAAGCGACCAATGATTTCACCCAGCAAATCGACGTGCTCATCAGGAACATTCCACACCGTCATGCCATTAAATTTGTAACCCAATTTGTAATGATTCGGCACAGCACCAATGCGCCGAATCACGCCGCTTTCCTGCATTGCTTCAAAACGAGCCATCACGATTTCAACAGGCAAATTTAATTCTTCTGCAACAGCGTGATAAGGTTTTGAAACGAGTGGCAAACCTGCTTGCGTCGCTCGCATAATTTTTAAATCTATTTCAGAAAAATTCATTACGCCTCCAATTTCAAACCAACAAAATACTCGTTAATTTTCGGCATATTAAAAACGTGTAAATTCGTTTGTTGTTCAATTTTTTCAAGCGTTTGCGTAAGGTGTTCAGGTGTTTCGGTTGCGACGACAAACCACATATTTAATTCATGATTGCGCTGATAATTATGTGCGACTTCTGGGAATGAATTCACAATTTTAGTCACCTTTTCAAAATCGTTTTCAGGTACTTTTATCGCTGCTAACGTCAACGCACCGCCCATTTTTTCAGCGTGATATAGCGCACCAAAACGTGATAACGTGCCGTTTTCAAGCAGTTTTTTAAGCCGATTTAACACATCTTCTTCGGTTAAATTTAATTCCTTCGCGACTTGAAAATAAGGTGCGTCACAAATTGGAAAACCGTTTTGTAAATGGTTAATCAACGTTGCATCGATGTCATCGTAAGTTTTAGTCACGTTTTTTCTCGCTCAATTCATGAAAATTGCCACGATGATAAATCAGCGGCTGTCCTTCTCGCACTTCGCTTACTTGAATTTCACCAATCACAATGTAATGAAATCCCGCGTGAATTTTCTGAACTAATTTACAATCCAGTGAAACCAAACTTTCGCTTAAAAGCGGTGCGCCTGTTGCCGCTGTGTGCCAAAGATTTGTTGAAAATCGTTCTGCCATACTCGCGCCACCTGCAAATTGTCGCGCGGCTTTTTCTTGATTAACCGTTAAAAAATTCATCGAAAAAAATTGGCTTTCATCAATCCCTAAAACCGTTTCAGCATGGATATTTAAACAACATAAAATTTGAGCAAAATCTGCCGTCAAACAACTAAATGCGCTAATAGTCATACCTTGCAAACCGTGCGTTTGTGAATTTGTCGTCACAACGCCTACGCCTTGTGTCCAAAATTGAATCGCGTGTTTAAATTCTGCGCAGTTAATCACGTTTTTTTCTAGCTAATTTTTTAGCCGCTTTTTCAGCGCGGATAATGTCTAATTGCGCCATTTCGACTTCAATCATGGCAGGCGTTTCAAGGGTGATTTTGCCGATTGTCGTGGTGCGTAATTCGCCGATTAGAATTTTCGATACCTTGTCCAAATCGATTTTGTTTCCTGATTTTAAACAACCGCGTTTTCTACCAATAATATCGAGCAACACATTTTCATTTTCTGGCACCGTTTCGAGTTGATAACGCGCTTTAATCAATTCGGGATAATCACGCAATAAAAATTCTGCCGTCCACGAAGCCACGTCTTCATGTGTAAAAGCCGTGTCTTTAATCGCGCCCGTCGCGGCTAAACGATAACCGCTATTCTGGTTTTCGATATTTCCCCAAAGCACACCTGGTGTATCGAATAAAACCAATCCGTCGCCCAAATCGATGCGTTGTTGATGTTTTGTCACAGCGGGTTCATCGCCTGTTTTGGCAATTGTGCGACCTGCGAGAATATTAATAATCGTCGATTTTCCGACGTTCGGAATCCCTGTAATTAAAGCATGAAGCGGTTTAACAGAAATATCGCGCGGCACTAATTTATGACAAAGCGAATTGAGTTGTTTAATTTTATCAATTTGACTCATCGCAACGGCAAGGGTTTTCACGCCGTTTTCACGTTCGAGATATTCTTGCCATTCTTGGGTGCGTGAATCGTCCGCTAAGTCGCATTTGCTTAACACTTTAATACACGGTTTATCGCCGCGAAGTTTGGCAAGTGCGGGATTTTGACTGCTAAACGGAATTCTTGCGTCGATGATTTCAATCGTTAAATCGATATGTTCCATTGCCGCTTTGATTTCGCGACTGGCTTTGTGCATGTGTCCTGGATACCACTGAATAAGCATTTTTTGACCTAATTTAAAAATTTTTGTG
This sequence comes from Methylococcaceae bacterium, assembly GCA_947484105.1. Taxonomy (GTDB): domain Bacteria; phylum Pseudomonadota; class Gammaproteobacteria; order Methylococcales; family Methylomonadaceae; genus UBA10906. Next base: position 3,427 of record CANKON010000093.1, read on the forward strand.
CGACTATTTAAGCATGAATTGGAGGCAATTCGTTTTAATGGCTAAAAACCGCTGCAAAACCACCGCCTTTTGTCCGAAAATTCGTTGTTTGTCCTTGATACAAACGCGCACACGTCAGTTGAATCTCGCCGTCATAAACATAGGCTCGCAAATCAAATTTAAAGGTTTCTAAACCGTTTTCAGTTTCAATTTGTTGCGTTTTGGGTGGCACAAAATTTTGCATGACGTAATCGTGAGCTAAAATTTCACCAAAAACCCGCTTCGTTAATTTTTCACCGCGATACGCGGCTTTGCTGCCATAACCTTTTGTCGGTTTGAAAAAAAGTTGTTTTCGATGTTCCCACAAATTTTCAGCATTTTGTGGTTCGACTAAAATGGTTTCGGCAATGCCTTTTTGTAAAATATCGCGTGTTTTTGTATTCACACCAAACGATTCCAACATTACCGAATTGCTTAAAATTGTTAAGTTTCGTTTATCGGCATAAAGCGCGTGCGCTCTTGGATGCGGCGTAATTACAACGTTATTTTCCAAATATGCCGCCAGCAAATTCTGTTGATTTGGTTCAAGCAACGCAAAATCTGTCAAACGGTTATAAACCAAGTCAATAGGCGTATTTTCGTGCCAAAGTTTTTGCGCGTGATAATGTAATTCGTCAGGCGCACAAATAATGGCGTGAATGCCGTTTTGCTCAAAAAGTTGTTTGAATAATAAAAATTCAGAATAAAGATATTGCTGCGTTGGTGATTCATCGACGATTGCAATGGTTTTTAACTGTTCTACACCGCGTGAAAGTTGCCATTCATTTTGGAACATTTCGACAAATTGCTTTTCATTTTCCGTTTTAAACATTATCGAATTCAACAACGCACCACCCGCATTGGTGTTGATTTCGATCAATTTTAAATCATCATTTTCATCAATGTGAAAATCGTAACCCAAAAAAACACCTTTCGCTTTAGGCAAAAAATGGGCGGTTTGAGGTGCGTAATTTAAAACGTGATGTTGATAGTCAGGCAGCGTAATCACAGATTCAATTGCAACAATGATTTTGCGTAGTTGCTGCAAAGCATTTTCAGAAACAAAAACAGGCGAACTTGCAAAACTATTTTCAGGAAGGGAAACATCGAGATGCGGGAACGCATCTCGATTTAGTGTGCGGGAATTCAATTTATTTGCGGGTGAATTTTTGCATTAACGCCGATTTGCGCGGCGGTTCGACAGGCACTTGTGTGACAGGTGCAACGTGTACAACAGGCTCTACAAAAACGGGTTGTGCAATAACAGGATCTGCAACAATAAACGCAGGTTGTGTTTCAAAAACGTGCGTAATCACAGGTTCAACAGGTGTTGGAACAATCGGTGTTTCAATCACAACAACAGGTTTGGGTGCCACAATTTGAACAATAGGCGTAGATTTTACAACAGCACTGTAAATACTGAAATTATCATTGAGCGATTGCACTAATTCTTTGGCTTTATTTCGTAAAACAACCAATTGCGCTTTAGTTTTTTTGTTCCATCCCATCGGATCGTTAATCGGAAGCATCATGCGTGAAAACGTTAAATTTTGTTCAAATAACGCCACCAAATTTTCAGTCAAATGGAGTTGTTTTTGGCGTTTGGTCAATGAACTAATTTCAAATTTTGCCTGCATTTTACTCAACAAAACATGTGTCGGAATCATAAATGCCGTTGTGGTTAATATGATCGCAGAGCCAATAATCGGATCAAGCAACAATTCTAAAAAGCCCATTTCGACTTCCAAAATCAACGCCAACATCGATAACAAGCCCAAAATAATCAAACTTGAAAACGTCGAACGGTCTTTCCAATTTGAAATCGCTTGTCGAACTTCAAAAATAACGACGTTTTCAACGTCATCAATGCTTTTTTCGAGTGAATGCAAAACCCGATAAGAACGTTGCAAACCTGCATTAGCAAGGCGTTGTTCTAAAAGTGCAAAATCAGCCGATGTTTGATTTTCAACTTGTGAAATGCCAATAAATTGCCCGATGGTTAAACCTAAATCTGCAAGTTTTTTCTGCCACGCGGCTGCACCCGAAGTTGTATCGTCAAACAAATAGACGAATTTATTGCTGTCTTGTTGTTTAACGAGCGTCGCGGTTAAGGCTTTTGCCAAATCGGTCGTGGAACTGAAAATGTCACAAAACACCAACACCACATCGGATTGTTCGATGCTGTAAGTCGTTAAAAAATTCGAGACTTCATAATTGGTCGCATGAATAAAATTGGGAATATCGATAAACAATTTACCTTGCAAACGTGAACTGTTCAGCGTTCGCATTTCCAAATTTGCGTTAATTCGCTCGCCTTCACCTTTTTGGATTCGTTCAAGTTTTTGGCTGACGCGATAAAATGGATAACGATAATCCACGTCCAACGCCGTCGCGGGCAAAATCGTTTGATTCGTTTGCGGGCTGTGCATTAACACAGTTGTTTTGTGAGTGGCTGGAAGCTCTACATTTAAGTAACGTGTTAAAAAGGCTTCTTTCATGCCAGAATTTCCACCAACGATACTAACCGTTGCCCACCACGACGTTTGAATGGCGGTGGTTTCGTCGTTTTCAATCAAACCTAAATCAAATTCAAATTGATCAAGTTCGTGAAATACTTTAATCGCATTTTGCAAAACGGGATTTTCTATCGCAAATTGACTTTGGAGA
>CANKON010000094.1 GCA_947484105.1 Methylococcaceae bacterium
TCAGGCAAAGCGCAGTTAATTCCCGTTATTGCTCGTTTGCCAATTAACGCGCCGAATGAAAATTATCCGTTAATTTTAAATACGGGGCGAATTCGTGACCAATGGCACACGATGACACGCACAGGCATTGCTGCGAAATTGAATCAACACAAACCCGAACCGTTTGTGGAGATTCATCCCGAAGACGCAAAACGTTTTGAACTTTAAAAAAATCAATTGGCTAAAATTGAAACTTCTTTCGGTTCTATGTTGGCACGAGTGCAAATTACTGACTCGCAACGTGAAAGTGAAATTTTTGTGCCGATGCACTGGACCGCGCAACAATCATCAAATGGACGAATGGGCGCGTTGGTGAATCCGATTGTTGACCCCATTTCAAAACAACCTGAAAGTAAACATACGCCCGTAAAAATTTCGCATTATCAAACGGCATGGCAAGGTTTCATTTTATCGCGACGTGAATTAATGATTTCTAAACCCGAATACTGGGTTAAAAACAAAGGTGATGAATTTTATCGTTATGAATTAGCGGGTCAAAAATCAATTGAAAATTTAGCGGATTTTGCTCGGTTGTGTTTGTGTAAAAATGAAACTGTCGCGCCGCAATGGCAAGAATATAGCGATTCAGCACAAGGAAATTATCGAGCTGCGCGATTTATTGAGGAACGTTTAGAAAGTGTGTTTTTTATTACAGCTGAACATGAATTACCGTCGCGTAATTGGTTAATCAGTTTATTTGCAAAAAACGAACTGACAAAAGCCGAACGTTTAGCCGTTTTAACAGGCATTCCACCTCTCGGATGCGAAGATGTTGGAACGATTGTTTGCGCTTGTTTCAATATCGGCGAAAAAACGATTCAAAAAGCCATTAAAGAACAAGGTTTGAAAACCCATCAAGAAATCGGCAGCTGTTTAAAAGCGGGTACAAATTGCGGTTCTTGCGTTCCTGAAATCAAAGCGTTGTTAATTTCATGAATATGTCAGAAAGGGTTTGGATTGTTGATGATGATAAATCTATTCGTTGGGTGATAGAAAAAGCACTGCAAAAAATAGAAATATCGACACGCAGTTTTCAGTCTCCAAAAGAACTTCTCACCGCTTTGCAGGAAGACACGCCTGACGTTCTGATTACAGATATTCGTATGCCAAATATGAATGGTTTGGAATTGTTAGCCAAAATTAAATCCGATTATCCCGAATTACCAGTCATCGTTATGACCGCACATTCTGATTTAGACAGTGCGGTGGCGGCATTTCACGGTGGCGCATTTGATTATTTAGCAAAGCCTTTTGATGTTGACGATTTAATTGATTTAACGCAACGCGCTTGCGTTCATTCTCAACAACAACGTGAGGAAATAATAAATCCCGCTGTTTTAAAACAAGCGACCGTTTCTGACATTATTGGCGAAGCCCCTGCAATGCAGGAGGTTTTTAGAGCTATTGGACGTTTAGCACGTTCTCACATCACGGTTTTGATTAACGGCGAATCGGGGACGGGAAAAGAACTGGTTGCAAAAGCACTGCATCGACATAGTCCGCGTAGTGGAAAACCATTTGTCGCCTTAAACATGGCAGCAATTCCCAAAGATTTAATGGAATCGGAATTATTTGGACATGAAAAAGGGGCTTTTACAGGAGCGGCACAAAAACGAATCGGACGATTTGAACAAGCGAATGGTGGTGCGTTATTTTTAGACGAAATTGGTGATATGCCATCATCGTTGCAAACTCGACTTTTACGGGTTTTAGCGGATGGCGAATTTTATCCTGTCGGGTCTTATGCTTCTAAAAAAGTCGATGTGCGAATTATCGCCGCAACCCACCAAAACTTGGAAGATTTAGTTAGAAAAAAACGTTTTCGCGCAGATTTATTTCACCGTTTAAACGTGATTAGGATTCACATTCCTGCGTTGCGTGAGCGTAGACAGGACATTCCGTTATTGTTACGTCATTTTTTACAACAAGCGGCGAAAGAGTTGGATATGGAAGTCAAAGTATTGAAATTAGAAGCAGAAGAATTTTTAAGTGCGTTAGATTGGGAAGGGAATGTTCGGCAATTAGAAAATACTTGTCGTTGGTTGACAGTGATGGCTTCGGGACGAGAAATTCATTTACACGATTTGCCACCTGAGTTGTCACCATTACATTCAGAAATTACCATGAATAATGATTGGAAAGTTTTGTTGGGAACAGAAATTGATAAACACTTTCATGCTCAAAAAACAGATGTTGCCAAAATAATTATCGCTTCCGTTGAACATTTATTGATAGAACGCGCCTTGGTTTTCACAGGTAATAAACGTCAAGAAGCAGCTTTTTTACTGGGTTATGGTAGAAATACATTAGCGCGAAAATTCAATGAAGATTTGATATAGAAATCAATTCGTGTCCATCCGTATTGATTGGTTAGTTTGTGAAAATGTCACGAGCGCGACTGTAATCAAAATTCGGATTTCGTTCGAGCATTAAAACTTGCTAAAACGTTCCGTTTTTGGGGCTGTAACTAAATAGGATAAAAAAGCTGCTAAACTGCTCCGAAAAACTCTATATATAGGGAAAATCATGAAAAATAAATTGCCCTTACTTTTACCAGCGTTAATCTTTGCAGTACCCGTACAAGCTACTGAAATGGATAAAATTGAACACATCATTGTGATTTATTTAGAAAACCACAGCTTTGATAATTTGTATGGAACGTTTCCTGGTGTTGAGGGAATTGCTCACGCTACGCTACAACAAGCTCAACAAATTGATTTGAAAGGTAATCCGTATCAAACCTTGCCCGCTGTTCCCAAAGACAAACGCTTCCCCGACAATTTGCCCAATCAGCCTTTTGAAATCAACCAGTTCATTGCTCCGAATGAAAAAACCAGAGATTTAGTGCATCGTTTTTACCAGCATCAAGCTCAAATAAACGGTGGGAAAATGAACCGTTTTGCAGCGGTATCTGATGCGGGGGCGTTGACGATGGGGCATTATCGCGGTGAGGAATTGCCTCTTTGGTCTTATGCCAAGCGATTTACATTAGCCGATAACTTTTTTCAAGCAGCTTACGGCGGTTCATTTTTGAATCATCAGTGGTTAATATGTGCTTGCACGCCCCATTACGAAAATGCGCCCGAACGTCTGAAAGTGCAATTAAATGAACAGGGCGAACTGATTAAAGACGGCGCAATTACGCCTGATAATTTCGTCGTTAATACTTTGCAACCTTTTGAGCAACCTTATGATGCAAAAGAACTGGATGCTGAAAAACATTTACCCCTGCAAACAGCCGTTACGATTGGTGATCGATTATCCGATAAATCTATTTCGTGGACATGGTTTTCAGGTGGATGGAATGATGCAATTGCTGGAAATCCCGCACAAAATTTCCAATATCATCACCAACCCTTTGTTTATTTCAAAAATTATGCAGAAGGTTCAGCCGCTCGTGAAGAACATCTTAAAGATGAAGCTGATTTTCTTGAAGGAATTGAAGAAGGTAATCTACCTGCTGTCAGTTTTTATAAACCGATTGGCGACTTGAACGAACATCCAGGCTATGCAGATTTACTTTCAGGCGAACAACATATCGCTGATATCTTGCATAAAATTGAACAAAGTTCGTTATGGAAAAATAGTGTTGTCATTGTGACTTATGACGAATTTGGTGGTTTTTGGGATCATGTGTCGCCGCCTAAACTTGATCGTTGGGGCGCGGGAAATCGTGTGCCGACATTGATTATTTCCCCGTTTGCAAAACAGGGTTACGTTGACCACACGATGTACGATACAACTTCGATTTTGAAATTGATTGAAACACGTTTCAATTTACCGCCTCTTACCGAGCGAGATGCTCAAGCCACGCCTCTATTTTTAAAATGAAATTTAATTTCGATAACACGTTCATCAATTCGCTTCCTGAAGATAAAAGTCAGGAAAATACTTGCCGTCAGGTGTTTAACGCTTGTTATTCCATGGTTCAGCCCCAAAAAGTATCACGTCCTCAGCAAGTTATTTATTCGCCAGAAGTCGCGCAGTTACTTGATTTAGACGATGAACACTGCAAATCAACACTGTTTGAACAGGTTTTTTCGGGCAATCACATTTTGCCTGGAATGCAACCTTATTCGACTTGTTATGGTGGGCATCAGTTTGGGCAATGGGCGGGACAATTGGGAGATGGGCGAGCGATTAACCTGGGTGAGGTGATCAATAGCAAGCAAGAGCGTTGGGTACTACAGCTAAAAGGTGCAGGAAAAACACCCTATTCACGAAATTCCGATGGTTTAGCGGTGTTACGTTCTTCAGTGCGAGAATTTTTATGCAGTGAAGCGATGCACCATTTAGGCGTTCCAACCACACGCGCCTTGAGTTTGACTCTAACAGGTGAATCTGTGTTACGGGATATGTTTTACGATGGTAATTCTAAATATGAACCTGGTGCAGTGGTTTGTCGAGTGGCTCAGACATTCACGCGGTTTGGACATTTTCAAATTTTCGCTGCACGCAATGACATAACTTTACTCAAGCGATTTCTTGATCACACAATTCAAACAGATTTTTCGCATTTAGGAAAACCGAGCGTCGATACTTATTTAGCATGGTTTGGCGAAGTTTGTCAGCGAACCGCCGAATTAGTAGTGCATTGGCAGCGCGTCGGATTTGTTCATGGTGTGATGAACACAGACAATATGTCGATTACAGGGCTTACTATTGATTATGGTCCTTACGGTTGGTTAGAGAATTTCAACTTGCGCTGGACTCCGAACACAACGGATTCTGATCATAGGCGTTACCATTTTGGCAATCAACCTCGCGTCGCATTTTGGAATTTAGCCCAATTAGCCAATGCGATTGTTCCGTTGATTGAACACTCGCAGCTTTTGCAAGATATTTTAGAGCGGCACTACACCGACTCATTTCAACGCAGTTATGAAAAAATGATGGCGGAAAAATTAGGGCTGGATAAGTTTGATGAATCGTTAATTTCAGATTTGATGGTGTTGTTGCAATCAACCGAAACGGATATGACTATTTTTTACCGCCAACTTGCTAAAATAAATATGTCGGGGAAAATCGATTTTACGCCTTTAACTTATGCATATTACGACAAGGGTTATTTAGACGCGCATTATCAGCGGCAATTACAGACCTGGTTGAACCGTTACGCCGCCCAATTAAAACAAGAACAGCGTTCTGAAACGGAACGATGTTCTCGCATGAATACGGTTAATCCAAAGTATGTGTTGAGAAATTATTTGGCTCAACAAGCGATTACAGCAGCTGAAAATGGCGATTTCACCGAAATTCATACTTTGTTAGACGTACTTCGTAGACCCTACGATGAAAAACCTGAATTTTCTCGTTACGCTGAAAAACGCCCCGAATGGGTGAAATGTTCGATGCTGTCATGCAGTTCCTAAACACGTTCACAATGAATTTGTTTCTTCGTTGCTGATAATGCTCATCAAACTCGAAAATTATCATTATTAAACTACTGAAATCTCTTTTAACCCAAACGAACCTGATTAAAAATGAATGTCTTAAAACCCATTATGCTTCTACTTACTTTGTTAATGCTGATTAGTGGATGCTCAACAAAAAAAACACCTGAGAGCATTTTTTCAGAGGCACAGAAATTGGAAGGTAATACGCGAATGATTCCCGCCTCGCTTGATGATACTTGGAATGCTTCCATGGAATTAGTCGGTCGTCAAGGTTTTAATATCAATGAAGTTGATACGGGAATGATGGGGAAAGTTTTGGGATTAACTAAAGAAATAAAAAATAAAGATGATGACGAAATATCTCACAGTATCAAAGCGACAATTACTCTTTCACCCGTATCCAACAGATTAACGCGCGTTACACTCTCCGCAAATCAAACAACAGAATTGCATAAAAAGTCTTACATCTGGTGGCATTTATTGTGGATGATTCCCCTTATTCCGATTGATACGGAATACACGAACATTGTTACAGATAGAGATACGATTAAATCATCTGATTTTTATGACGACTTTTTCTCTGAATTATTAGCGAATGTTAAAAATAATCATTAGTTGAAACGGGTAAAGGGTAAATAACAGAATCTTAAA
>CANKON010000095.1 GCA_947484105.1 Methylococcaceae bacterium
CCCGCCGCACGTTTGCATGATGAAGTCGTAAAACTATTTTTAACAGGATACGGCGTACAAACATTTGAAATGTTGCGTCATTACGGCTTATTTGAAATTTTATTCCCCGCCGTCGAAAAAAGTTTGTCCCTTGAAGAAGCTCATTTTCCTAAAATGATGGTGATTAACGCGCTGCAAAATTCAGATAATCGTATTGCTGAAAATAAACCAGTTGCACCTTATTTTTTATTTGCAGCACTTTTGTATGAACCAATGCTGCAGCGGGTAAAAGAAAAAATGGCAAAAGGCATACTTGAATCCGATGCGTATTTTTCCGCCGCAAGTGAGATTTTAACGCAGCAAGTTCGGCATATTGCGCTGCCACGTCATTTGACATTAGTAATTCGAGAAGTTTGGAATCAACAAGCAAAATTTGAGTTTCGAGTAGGTGCAAAACCCAGTAAATTATTAGCGCACCCCCGTTTTCGCGCCGCTTATGACTTTTTACTTTTACGTGCTCAAGCAGGTTCTGCTTCTGCTGAATTAGCGGAATGGTGGACGACATATCAAAGTGTTAATGAAACGGAACGTCGCAAAATGACGCAGCCGCAACAACACCCAAAATCGACAAAACCCAAGAAAAAACGTATTTATCGTAAAAAAGCGAAACCGACTGCCACGACAAATCCAGACGTTTAATTTAGGATTGTCCGCATTTTTTAAAATGTGGACATAATTACTAAAATTGAACGCTTGGCACAATTCATAGATAATTGTCCCCATTTCCCATAAATTTTATTTAGTCATTCAATGCAAATTACCTTGCTTAAAGCCAAACTTCACCGCGCCAATGTCACCCATTCCGAACTCGGTTATGAAGGTTCGTGTGCAATTGACAGCGACATTTTAGATTTAGCGGGCATCCGCGAATATGAACAAATTCAAATTTACAATGTAAATAACGGCGCACGTTTCACAACCTATGCAATTCGCGCTGAAGCGGGTTCAAAAACCTTTTCTGTGAATGGCGCAGCGGCACGTTTGGCGTGCGTGGGCGATTTGTTAATTATTTGCACTTACGCACAATATGACGAAACCGAAGCTCGAAACCATCATCCCATTCTGGTTTATTTTGACGCAAAAAATAACGTAATAAAAACAGCTTCCAAAATTCCCGTACAAGTTTCATGAAGCCCTTTGAGCCAATGCACACTCAAGCCCTGCAAGCATTACACACTGAAAAAAATCAACCGATTTTTGAAACGATTCTTGCTTTAGTTGCTCCTCGTGCAGATGAAATTACAACTTTTTTTTATCGAGAATTACTCAACAACGAAAAAGCGATTCGTTTTTTAAACAATGATTTAGTTAAACATCGATTGAGAATCACGCTTGCAAAATGGCTCTGTGATGTACTTACTTATCAATCTACAAAAGAAGATTTACGAAAAAGTTATTTATATCAACGTGAAATCGGCAAAATTCATGCGCGAATTGATTTACCAATGAGTTTAGTTGATCACGCGATGAGCTTAGTGAAATGGCAAGTGGCGTTAACTTTAAAAGCCTCCCATTTGCAACGTGATGAACTTGCGGATGCCATTATCTTAAGCGGACAAATTTTCGATTTAGCGTTAGCGGTGATTGATGAAAGTTATGAACACGATTTAATGATTAATGAAAAAAATGCCGAATCCTTAAAAATGCACGTTTCGTCACAAAATCTCGCGTTTGATTATGCAAGATTGTGTACATCACTTTCTGAATGGATGCGAAATTTATTGTTATTAGTGGCTCAAAATAAATTTGATCCGAGTGTTCAAGGAACGATTCGCCGCTCAAATTTTGGTTTGTGGGTGTCACATAAAGCGCATTTATTTTTAGCAGGTCGAAAAGAACTGAATTCATTGGTCATTCAACTTGATAATATCGATGAAGATATGCGGTTGTTAGCGATTTGTTTACTTGAAGAAAATACCATCACTCTCGAAGAAGTTTTAAGCCATTTGAACGACCATATTTCAACCACGATTTGGATATTGAATTGTTTGGCTAAAGACACCATCGAAGAAGAAAATGGACGCGACCCACTCACGCATTTATTCAATCGTCGTTATTTAGAAACCGTGATGCGCCACGAAACCCGTTACAGTTTAGAAAACGGTATTTTGTTCGGTTGCGTGATGGTAGACATTGATTTTTTCAAAAATGTGAATGATACCTACGGACACGATAATGGCGATAAAGTTTTGTTACAACTCGCGGAAATTTTGGCACAACAAGTTCGGGCAGGCGATTTTGTATTTCGATTAGGCGGCGAAGAATTTTTAATTATTTTGGCAGATGTTCAAACATCCGCGATTAAATCGGTTGCTGAAAAAATTCGTGCTGTGGTTGAAAAATTTCAATTCAAATTGAGTGATAACGTTTCATTACCGTTGACCATTAGCATCGGCACTGCGATTCATGACGGACATCCTGATTTTAAAAACACGATAAAACTCGCTGATATGGCACTCTATGAAGCCAAAGAAAGTGGACGAAATAGGGTTGTTGAAGCGACGCAAGTTCCACTCACTTACGCGGTTAAAAATGTCTAATTCCTTTTTTCTAAACGACAGCGACGCAACAGAAGAATTCGGCGCACAACTTTGGACAAAATTACCTGAAAAAGCGTTGGTTTTTTTACACGGTGATTTAGGCGCGGGCAAAACAACATTAGTTCGCGGATTATTACGCGCGGCGGGAATTACGGGTGCAATTAAAAGTCCGACTTACGCAGTGATTGAAGAATACAGCGTCGCCGAACGGAAAATTTTTCACTTTGATTTGTACCGTTTAGCAGACGCTGAAGAATTGGAATGGATTGGAATTGACGATTATTTAAATCAAAACGCGCTGTGTTTAATCGAATGGTCGAGCAAAGGTGAGGGCGTTTTGCCTAAAGCTGATGTTAATATCACCTTAACAACGCAAAATGATGGGCGATTGCTTGAAATTGATGATCGAGATTTAATGAAAACTTCTCATTAGATTTCAATCAAAAATTATGGCAAACCAAAAAAACGTTTAATTTTTTGATGAATTTCTTTAATGACACTTTCTTGAGTTAATTCATTTTTACCATCTAGTTGTTCTAAAAATTTTGCGTTATGTAATTTACGCTCTGCAAGTAGTCTTTCAATATGTTTGAGTAATAAAGGATAATCATGAAGATAAGGTTTTATTATTTCTTTCTTTATTTCATAAACAACAGTATCAATGTTTGGGACAATGGTTGCCGTTCTTGGTTCTCCAGTGAGTAATGACATTTCTCCGAATACACTACCTGCACCCAATTGAGCGACATTTTCGTTGATACCACCTTTATTTTTGACAAATACATCAAGTAATCCCTGATATACAAAAAATAATGAACTTCCTTGGCTTTCTTGTTCAAACAATACTTCATCTTTGAATAATAATCGTCTAATCGCTTTATCTGCAATTTGTTGACATTCCATTTCACCCAAACTTGCAAATAAATCTAATTTTCTTGTCCAAATGTCATTTGTTTTATTTTGTAAAATAAAGGGTGTTGATACTTCTAATTTTTCACTTGGTAATGTAATTCCAGAATAATTTAAGTTACGCAAGATATTACGTTGAATTTTTAATTTAACAGATGATTCCATTTCATAGTCTTTAACCCAAAAACATACTAACCATTCGATACCTTGTGGTAGAAATTTTTCAATTTTTATTGTGGGTTCTTTATGAATTTTTGCACTTTCTTTAACTTGCTTAATCGCTGAGAAGATAATGCGTTCAGCTTCATAAGCGGTTATGTTACTGGGTAAAATAATTTTGAAATCACTGCGCCAAATTGGGTCGGGGTAGGAGTAATTATTGAAATGACTTGCGGCTATGATACTGTGAGGTAAAACGGCATGAATGTTATCAGTAGTAATTATTGTTGTTGAACGCCAAGTAATGTGGCTCACTTTGCCAATTAAACGCCCACCGTTATTGACTTCAATCCAATCACCAATACGAAAAGGCTGTTCTATTGTAATAGCTAAACCATAAAAAAAATCTGAAATCATACCTCTTAAAGAAAAACCTAATACGCCTATCAAAACACTAGACGTAGTAACAAGTCCTGTAACGTCTTGCTCAAATAAAAAAATTAAAGCCAAAACAGAAGAAATTAACCAAACTAATATCACATAAATATCAGTGATAATTTTAGGGAGTTGATGATTTTTTATTTTTGAAAAATATATTACACAAAAAAAATTAGTGTATTTGATGAAAAGATTAGTCCCCAATATCCATAAAAAAATGGGAATTTGATTGAGTGCGGCTCTGTAAAAATCAATTTTAAAAAAGTGATTTGTAAAAGACAGTTCAATCCATTCAAGAATTAGAATTTTTTGAACAAAAATAACGGAAACAACGTAAAAAAATAAAGTTGATAAAATCAAACCAACATATTTTTCTGATACATTTATATTGTCTTTCTTCACTCGGCGTCTACTTCCCTGTTACTCGGAGGGCATATTTGTTAATAGTTATGTTTATTAAACAGCAAAACTTTCCCCACACCCACACATTCCTTTGACATTTGGATTATTGAATTTGAATGCCGCGTTCAAACCGTCGCGTCGATAGTCAAGTTCAATGCCGTTCAAAACGTCTAAATCTTCTTTTTTCACAATCACTTTCACGTCGAATTGCTCAAAAATTTCGTCGTTCTCTGCCAACGTATCAACATAATCCAAAACATAAGCGTAACCTGAACAGCCTGATTTTTTAACGGCTAAACGTAATCCTAACCCCGTGCCACGTTTTGTTAATTGACGTTGAATTTGTTTTGCTGCACTTTCTGTTACTGTGACAGACATTTTTTAAACTCCTAAAGATTTAATAATTTCAATAAATTGCAGAACTTCTGCTTGTGTATTCCGATGACTTAAACTAACACGAATGGCAGTTTTAGCTTGTTCGGGGGAAATGCCCATCGCGAGTAAAACAGGACTCGGTTCTTGTCCTTCACTTGCACACGCTGAACCGCTGGAAACACAAACGCCTTTCTGATCAAGCGTCAACAAAACCCATTCGCCTTCGATTTTATCAATTCCGAATAATGTCGTATTCGGCAAACGTGGTGCATTTTTCGCAAAAATCGTCACACGCGGTAATTTTTCTAATTCCGATTCGAGCAATAAATGTAATTCAAGCATTTTTGCGTGACGGGTTTCCAATTCGGATTTAGCGAATTCAGCGGCTTTACCAAAACCGACTATTGCCGCGACATTCTCTGTGCCAGAACGCCGATTTTGTTCTTGTCCGCCGCCTAATAATAACGGTTGAATTGAAAGTGATTTGTCAAAAACCAACGCCCCACAGCCTTTTGCACCATAAATTTTATGACTTGAAAGCGACAGCATTTGCACGCCCAACTTTGAAAATGACACGGGAATTTTTCCTACCGCTTGCACCGCGTCGGTGTGAACAACAATACCATGTTCATTGAGTTGCGCGGCAATTTCAGTAATCGGTTGAATCACACCTGTTTCATTATTTGCCAACATAATTGACACAAAATCAGGACGATTTTGAATCAATTCGGCAATCGTTTCAGGTTCAATCAATCCATCGGCATTTACAGAAATGATTTGAGCATTCTTGCGTGATGCTGGTTCTGCAACGCAAGGATGTTCAATCGCTGAAATAGCTAGCAAACCATTTGAATGATGCAACGCTAAATTATTGGCTTCCGTCCCTCCACTCGTAAAAATAATTTGTGATGATGGCGCATCAATTAAGGCCGCAACTTGTTCGCGTGCAATTTCAATCGCGGATTTCGCAATCCGCCCCAAACGGTGGACGCTAGAAGGATTGCCGTACATCGTTTTTAAAAACGGTAACATCTCCTCAAGCACACGCTCATCAATTTGCGTGGTCGCGTTATTGTCAAAATAAATCATGCAACTTTGCGGATTGTATTGATTTTAACGACGCATTC
>CANKON010000096.1 GCA_947484105.1 Methylococcaceae bacterium
TTATGCCGTTAATTGAAAAACTAAATGCGGAGGCAGAATGAAAAAATTATTACTGAGTTTATTCCTTTTAAGCCAAAGCGTTCATGCTGAAATTGAAGTTTATCAATTTAAAACTCCTGAACTTGAATTACGTTATCAATCTTTAACTGAAGAATTACGTTGTTTGGTTTGTCAAAATCAAAATATCGCCGATTCACACGCGGAACTCGCGCAAGATTTACGTCGCAAAGTGTATGAAAAATTAAATGCTGGTGACAGCAACGATCAAATTATTGATTATATGACCGAGCGTTACGGTGATTTTGTGTTGTATCGTCCGCCATTTAATTTGAAAACGGTCATTTTATGGCTTGCACCCGTGTTAACGTTGTTAATCGGCGGCATTGGTTTTTGGGCGTTGCTTAAACGTAGTGAAACAAATGCTATTGAACAATTATCCGATGCTGAACACGCTCAATTGGACAAACTTCTTCATACAAAAACGAGTAATAAAAAATGATTCAATTTGGTATTTTTGTCGCGTTATTGATTGCGATTGCGTTATGTTTTTTGCTGATTCCGCTTTGGATGAAACCCAAAATTGTGTCAAGTGACGATTCTGAAATTAACATCGAATTGGCGCAAAAAAAATTGCACACGTTAGAAGCTGATTTAGAAAATGGCATCATTACGCAAGCGCAATATGAATTGTTAAAAAACGAGTTAATGCTGAATTTACAACGTGATTTAAAACAGTCTGATGTACACATTGTTGATGAAAAAAAAGGACGTTGGTTAGCGATTCCGTTAAGCGTTTTTGTGCCATTATTAGCGTTAGCGATTTACAGCGTAAAAGGTGATTTTCGTGCATTTGATGCCGTACAAACCCAGATGAAAGAAAAACCCACGTCGTCGGATATTAACGCGATGGTTGAAAAGCTCGCGCAAAAAATGAAAGATAATCCTAGCGATTCCGAAGGTTGGATTATGTTGGCACGTTCGTACAAAGTCATGAAACGTTATTCTGAATCCGTTGAAGCGTTGCGAAAAGCACTTGCTTTGACAGGTGAACAGCCAGAAATTTTATTGCAATTGGCGGATGTGATTGCCATGAAAAATGGTGGTTCGTTGTTAGGTGAACCAGCCGAATTAGTCGCAAAGTCGCTCGATATTGATGCAAATAATGATATGGGTTTATGGCTTTATGGTTTAGCAAGCGCCGAAGACGGTAAATTTAATGAAGCGATTGGTTATTGGAAAAAATTACAAACGCATTACAAACCCGAAGACGATGATTTCAAAGAAGTTCAAAAATTGATTAATCAAGCGCATGAAGCATTGGGGCAAGATGCAGAAGTTTTATCGCAATCAAAACCCGACATTAAAACAGTTGCAACAGGAAAAAGTATTCGTGTTTCGGTGACGTTAAATGAAAAATTGAAGGCTTCAGCAAATCCTGAAGATGTTGTTTTTATTTACGCGCAACCTGCTCAAGGTGGAAAAATGCCGCTTGCCGTTGTGAAAAAACAAGTTAAAGATTTGCCATTAGAGGTCACGCTCGATGACAGCATGGCAATGATGCCTACAATGACAATTTCGTCGGTAGAAAATGTACAAATTAGCGCGAGAATTAGCCATTCAGGCAATGCCATCGCGCAAAGTGGTGAGCCGATTGGAAAAACGCTGTTATCGACGACGGCGGATAATGGCGTGGTGAAATTGGCAATTAGCGAACTTGTTCCTTGAAATTAGAAAAGCAGATCTTGAGCATTATATTTGAATTCTGATTTTAATCTTGGAGAAATTATTACTTGTTGCTTAAACGTGATTGCGGCTATAATTCCAAGTTCATTAACGTGCGAATGTGGCGAAATTGGTATACGCGCTGGATTTAGGTTCCTGTGGGTCACCCCGTGAGAGTTCGAGTCTCTCCATTCGCACCACTAATATCCGAATCACAAAGTTATTCCAAAATATCAAATCATTAAGCCGAATCGGCTTGCAAAGACACTCTAACTTCAATAATTTAACAAACATCTTGTGGGGAAAATAATGGAAATTTCTGTTGAACAAACATCAGAATTAGGTCGCAAAATGACCATCACTTTGCCAGAATCAGTGGTTCAAGCGCAAATCGCTCCGCGTTTAAAAAAAATCGCGAAAGAAGCGCGGATTGACGGTTTTCGTCGCGGCAAAGTTCCTACAAATGTTGTTGCCAAAATGTATGGCGAACAAGTTCGCTACGAAGCAACGCAAGAATTGATTCAAACTAGCTATTTCGACGCGCTAAAAGAACAAGGTATCAATCCAGCGGGTTATCCGCACATTGACCTTTCAGATACGACGGAAGGTTTCAGTTATGTTGCGAATTTTGAAGTTTATCCTGAAGTTTCATTAGAAGGCGCAGACCAATTAGCTGTAAAACAACAAGTTGCAACCGTTGAAGAAAGCGACGTTGACGATATGATTGCCAAATTACGCGAACAACGTAAAACATGGGAAGTGGTTGAGCGTGCTACCGAAGAAAAAAATCGTGTCACGATTGATTTTTTAGGCAATGTTGAAGGCGAAACAATTACCAACGACAAAGTCACTGACTACGCCGTTGAAATGGGCGCAAGCCAAATGATTCCAGGTTTTGAAGAAAATTTAATCGGTTTGAAAGCAGGCGATACTAAAAATTTCACCTTAAATTTTCCAGAAGATTATCCAAATGAAAAATTAGCAGGCAAAGCCGCTGATTTTGAAGTCGAAGTGAAACAAGTTGAAGCGGCTGTTTTACCTGAAATTGACAATGAATTTGTAAAAGCCTACGGTACTGAAAGTGGCACAGTAGAAGGCTTTCGTTCAGATGTTAAAGAAAACATGGCACGCGAACTTGCTAACAAATTAAAAGCCAATTTGAAAAATGCGACCTTGACTGCGTTATATGAAAAAATCAATTTGACCGTTCCGAATGCCTTAATCGACGAAGAAGTTGAAGAACTTTTGAAACCTTACAAAGAAATGGCGAAGAAAAACAAAGTTGATTTGAATGCCTTAAATTTACCGCGTGAACCATTTGAAGAAGAAGCCAAAAAACGTATTGCATTAGGTTTAATTGTTGGTGAAATCATTCATCAAAACGAATTGAAAGTTGACGAAGATAAAGTCAAATCTCGCGTTGAAGACATGGCGAAAAGCTACGAAAATCCAGCGCAAGTAGTTGAATGGTATTACAAAGACGAAAACCGTTTAAAAGACGTGCGTCAAATGACAATGGAAGAACAAGTCACAGAATGGTTACTTGCAAAAGCGACTGTCACGACTGAAAATGTCGATTTCCAAACTGCTATGAACGCTTAATCGGAACCCAAAATGTATTCACAACAACTCGCACAAATGATGGCAACACAAGCGGCTGGCGGTTTAGTGCCGATGGTCGTTGAACAAACAGCGCGTGGAGAACGGGCTTTTGATATTTATTCACGTTTGCTGAAAGAGCGCGTGATTTTTTTGGTGGGTCAAGTTGAAGATTACATGGCAAACCTTGTCGTGGCGCAGTTGTTGTTTTTGGAATCTGAAAATCCTGACAAAGATATTCACCTTTATATCAATTCTCCTGGCGGTTCGGTGACCGCGGGAATGTCGATTTATGACACGATGCAATTCATTAAACCTGACGTTAGCACGATGTGTATTGGTCAAGCGGCAAGTATGGGTGCAGTTTTATTGACGGCTGGCGCGAAAGGAAAGCGTTATTGTTTGCCAAATTCTCGCGTGATGATTCATCAGCCATTAGGCGGTTTTTCGGGTCAAGCGTCGGATTTTGAAATTCATGCAAAAGAAATTTTGTCGATTCGTGAAAAATTGAACAAAATTTTGTCGCACCATTCAGGTCAATCGTTGAAAAAAATTCAAGCAGATACCGACCGCGATAATTTCCTAAGTGCGACCGATGCCGTGACTTATGGATTGATTGATTCTGTTTTGACTGATCGCAATGCAGCACCTACAAAAACTGACAAATAAATTGGCGACAAAATGAGCAGAGAAAAAGAAGAAGATATGGCGATTTGTTCGTTTTGCCAAAAATCACAAGTCGAAGTCCGCAAAATGATTGCTGGTCCTTCTGTTTATATTTGTGACGAATGTGTGGCGTTGTGTGAAGACATTTTGATTGAAGAATTAGGCGAAGTTACGGCGATTACTGATGGTGATTTACCAAAACCAAAAGAAATCAAAGGCGAATTAGACGGCTATGTTATTGGTCAAGAAAAAGCCAAAAAAATCTTAGCCGTGGCGGTTTATAACCATTACAAACGCCTTCGTAACAAAACGATTAAAAACAAAAAAAATCACGTTGAACTTTCAAAAAGTAACATTTTGTTAATTGGTCCAACGGGTTCAGGCAAAACATTATTGGCTGAAACCTTAGCGCGATTGCTTGACGTACCATTTGCCATTGCTGATGCAACAACGCTTACTGAAGCGGGTTATGTCGGCGAAGACGTTGACAACATCATTCAAAAGATTTTGCAAAAATGCGATTACGATGTTGAAAAAGCCGAATCAGCGATTGTTTATATTGACGAAATCGACAAAATTTCACGTCGCTCTGAAAGCCAATCTATTACCCGTGACGTTTCGGGCGAAGGCGTGCAGCAAGCATTGTTAAAATTGATTGAAGGCACAATTGCTTCCGTTTCACCACAAGGTGGTCGCAAAAATCCGAACCAAGATTTTATTCACGTTAACACTAAAAACATTTTGTTCATTGTTGGCGGTGCATTTTCAGGTTTGGATAAAGTGATTCAAGCACGTTCTGAAAAAGGCGGCATCGGTTTTTCTGCTCAAGTCAAAACCAAAGATGACAGTAAAAATGTAGGTGAATGGTTTGCACAAGTTGAAGCGGATGATTTAATTCGTTACGGTTTGATTCCTGAATTAGTGGGACGTTTGCCCGTTGTTGCAACATTGGAAGAATTAGACGAAGCGGCATTGATTCAAATTTTGACCGAGCCTAAAAATGCGTTGGTAAAACAATATCAGCATCTGTTTGAAATGGAAGGCACAGAGCTTGAATTTAGTGAAGATTCGCTCGGCACAATCGCACAAAAAGCAATGGAACGTAAAACAGGCGCACGCGGTTTGCGGACGATTGTTGAAAACGTTTTGTTAAATACGATGTATGAAATTCCCTCAGCGGATAATGTTGAGAAAGTCATTGTTGATAAAGAAGTCATTTTGGGTAATTCTGAACCCAAAATGATTTTTAAAAATGAAAATATCGAAAAATCAGAACGTAAAGTTTCGACTAAAAAAACAGCTGCCGAAAGTTAGTTTGATATTTTCGATACGCTAAAAATACAGGGATGCTTGAATAAAAAGCATCCTTTTTTTTTGTAGATAGTCTTTAGAAATGACTTGTTTTTTACAGCACTTACCCCATAGTCTAGCCATCCTTAACGATTCACACGGTAAAAAATATGACTGAATTTTTGCTTATTCCTGTTCTGCCATTGCGCGATGTGGTGGTTTATCCCAACATGGTGATTCCTCTTTTTGTAGGGCGTGATCAATCCATTGACGCGCTTAATAACGCAATCAAAGATAATCGCCAAGTGTTGCTTGTCGCACAAAAAACACCTGAAGTTGATGCTCCCGAAATCAAAGATTTGTATGAAGTCGGCACGTTGTCAAATATGTTGCAAATGTTAAAACTTCCTGATGGCACGGTAAAAGTATTAATGGAAGGCGAGCAACGCTGCATTGTGCATGGTTACGAAAAACACGACGGTTTTCTGTGTGCGAAAGTCGAAGAAGTGGACGAAACCTATGAAATGCCTGACATAGAAAAAGACATTGTTGAACGCACAGCTCTTTCATCATTTGAAAATTACGTCAAACTCAATAATAAAATTCCGCCTGAAGTTTTAAATGTACTTGGTGAAATTGACGATGCTAGCCGTTTAGCCGACACGATGGCAGCGCATATCAATTTAAAAGTATCTGACAA
>CANKON010000097.1 GCA_947484105.1 Methylococcaceae bacterium
ATCGGCATGAACGGAAATGAAAACGTCCGCCTTCGCGGCGCGAGCAATATCCATGCGTTTTCGCAAACCAACGTAATAATCACCCTGGCGAACCATAATCGCTTTCATACCTGTTTGCGCGTTGACCATAGCTTCTAATTTTTGAGCAATTGCGAAAACAACATTTTTTTCGTAAGTGCCATTTTTACCTTGTGCGCCCGAATCATTGCCTCCGTGTCCCGCATCAATAGCGACGATAAAGGGTTTCACTGTTTTGTTGCTGGTGATCTCAGTATTTTTAACCGGAATAATTGGTTGAACTGTTTTTTTGATTTCAACGGCTGAAATAGTTTTAGAAATGGGGGCAACTACTTTAGGCGAAATTTTTTCGGCGACGGATACAACGGAAGCAGGTTTTGCCGTAGGTTTCACATCAATTTTCGATTCAACTTTGGCTATTTGATTGCTCAACCCTTTATCTAATAACTCAACGACGAAACGGTTATTGCCTAATGCATTGGTGTGTAAAGTCGTGGTTTTGCTGGACAGAGGTTTTTTTAAATCAATCACAATGCGTAAATCCGTACCATTTTTTGCACCGACACGAATACTTGAAAATAACGGATGCGAAGCAGAAGGTTGTGCGAGTTCTTTTGTCACTACAGCGTTAGGTAAATCAATCACTAAACGCGCGGGATTATCAAAAAACTGCACTTTATTTTGGCTGGCTGACGCATTCACATCGAATGTAATGCGCGACTGGTCTGGCGTAGTCCAATAACGTAGCGAATTAACTTGCAAAACGTCGTTGGCATAAGCAAAACCTTGCAAACTTAAAAGAATAACTAATATGTTCCAATAGCGTCGCATACTCTAAAAAACCTACAAGTGATAATGTGGTTTAAAGTATATCAGTATGTTGTTGTTTTTTCATATACTAATTATTCTTTTTCAGCAGAATTAAATACCATTCATAAAAGCTAAAAAAGCTTCGACAACGTCGGGATGTTTTTTTGTGCTATTCACTGCGGCATACACGTTGACTTCAAATTCTGCATCTTTTGCGTACGATTCACTGTGACCTAATTGGCTATCTTTAATTTTTACCCAACGAAGTGTTTTCCAATTCGGAATAAATTTGGCGACATCATTTACCCCAAATTCTTTTCGGTGAAAAGTAGAAAACATCACATCATTTTCACCGTCTAAACGCCGAATAAAAAAGTGCCAATCTGTATTGGGAACGGCACATAAAAGCATATTACCGATAACAATCGCGGAACTTTTTACTGACATTTTTTACTCCCAAGATTAAACGTAACGCGAAATCAAGCCGTAATTTCCATTCATTTGAGGTAATGGAATTTTGACTTCATAACCGCCGCCGCTCGCTTCCTGCATTTCTTGCCCGTACATATTTTCCATGCGCTCAATAATAAGGTCTTGATTACCTTCGGGCAAAATGAGTTCAATTTTGTCACCGACTGCAAATTTATTTTTTGCGTCAATCGTTGCTAAACCTGTTTGTTTATCGTAATCACGAATTTCGCCACAAAATTGTTGTTGATGACTTTTTGAATAACCCGTCAAATAATTTTGCTGTTCGTGCGTGTGGTGACGTTGATAAAACCCATCTGTGTAGCCGCGATTTGCTAAATTATCCAAAACACCAATCAATTCAGGATTAAATTCACGTCCTGCAAGCGCATCATCAATCGCTTGACGATAGGTTTGTGCGGTTCTCGCAACGTAATAATGGGATTTGGTACGCCCTTCGATTTTCAAACTGTCTACACCAATTTGAACCAATTTTTGAACGTGTTCAATCGCGCGTAAATCTTTGGAATTCATGATGTAAGTGCCATTTTCATCTTCCATGACAGGCAATAATTCGCCTTTTCGTCCTTCTTCTTCGAGAAAATACACTTTGTCAGCCAGCGGATGACGTTCTGCTCCGCCGCAACTCGCGTTGCTGATGTCGTTCATTGATAAAATGTTGCCGTTTTCGTCTGGCAAAATTAAATCGCCTTCGGCATTTTCTTCAGCAGGTTTCGTATCATATTTCCAGCGGCAAGAATTCGTGCAAGTCCCTTGATTGGGGTCGCGGTGATTGAAATAACCCGATAATAAACAACGTCCCGAATAGGCAATACATAACGCGCCATGCACGAAAACTTCCAATTCCATATCAGGGCATTCTTGGCGAATTTCGGCAATTTCATCGAGTGATAATTCACGCGACAAAATAATGCGTTCCACGCCCATTTTTTGCCAAAATTTTACTGTTGCAAAATTCACTGTATTGGCTTGAACCGATAAATGAATTGGCATTTCAGGATGCGTTTCGCGCATCATCATAATCAAACCAGGATCCGCCATAATCATCGCATCAGGTTTCATTGCAACAATCGGCGCGATGTCTTTCAAAAAGGTTTTGATTTTTGCGTTATGTGGAATGACGTTTGCGGCGATAAAAAACTTTTTGCCTAGCCCGTGAGCTTCGTTGATGCCGATTTGTAAATTATCGTGCAGAAAATCGTTATTTCGCACGCGCAAACTGTAACGCGGTTGCCCTGCATAAACCGCATCTGCGCCATAAGCAAACGCATAACGCATATTTCTGATGGTTCCCGCTGGGGAAAGTAATTCGATTTTTTTCATAAGTGGGAGTCAGTGCGATTTGTGAGTGAAGGGCGTGATTTTATTCACGCCCCTACAGATTATTTTGTTGCGACGGGTGTATAAAGATTATTGAACATTCGCACCACGACAAATAACATCGTTTTGGTCAAATCCAACATCGAATCGTGATAATCATCGCCTGAATTTTCAGCGAAATCATCAATCGACATATTCATGAATTCCACCAAACCTGTTTGAATAAATTCACCTTCTTTAGGTTTGAAAAAATCTTCACGCATTTTTTTAGCGGCTTTTTCGCTGATGTTACTTGAAGCCAACAAGGGTGCGAGTTCTTTATCCAATAACATCGCTTGGCTTTCCATCCATGTTGGATCTTGTTCAAATGTGCGGGGCATTTTGCCAAACGCTTTTTGATAAACACACAGCACGTCAAAACATAAATCGGCAAAATGTTGCGCTAAGTTTTGGTATTTTAGCTCACTGCTTTGGTTGTCGATAACCGTTGGAAAAACATTAAAAAGTGTTGACGCAAACATAGGTTGATCAATTTCAAATTGAATCAAAATGTGTTTGCCTTTTTCCTCGTCAACGCTGCGTGCAAACTCTAAGGCTTCGTAAAGTTCGCGTTCAATAAGTTCGTGCATAAAAGTCCTAAATTTTAATAATTACAAATTGGTCATTGCAGCCACAATCGCGTCACCCATTTCAACCGTTCCTGCTTTGGTGTTTGGGTTCAAATCTGGCGTGACGAAAATTCCTTCGTTTACGACTTTTTCAACCGCCGTTTTAACTTTTTCAGCGGCTTCGTGTTCGCCTAAATGATGCAACATCATCACG
Organism: Methylococcaceae bacterium; assembly: GCA_947484105.1. GTDB lineage: Bacteria > Pseudomonadota > Gammaproteobacteria > Methylococcales > Methylomonadaceae > UBA10906. The sequence goes on from CANKON010000097.1 coordinate 3,460, forward strand.
CCCGCCATAATGACAGCCGTTGGATTCGCGATATTTTTTCCTGCAATATCAGGCGCGCTACCGTGAACCGCTTCAAATAATGCAGCATCTTTACCGATATTTGCGCCTGCAATTAAACCTAAACCGCCCACTAATCCCGCTGTTAAATCTGACAAAATATCACCAAACATATTCGTACAAACAATCACGTCGAATTTTTGTGGATTCATGACCATGTGCATACACGCTGCGTCGATAATCACATCTTCAAATTGAATGTCAGGATAGCGTGGTGCGATTTCACGCGCAATGTCTAAAAATAAACCTTGCGTGTATTTTAAAATGTTCGCTTTGTGGCAAACAGTCACTTTTTTGCGACCATTATCACGCGCATATTGAAACGCATAATCAATGATTCGTTCCGATGCGACGCGAGTTACCACCGCCAAACTTTCTGCAATGTCTTTTTTCGGTGTTAAATAGTGTTCTAAACCTGCGTAAAGTCCTTCGGTATTTTCGCGCACAATCACAATATCCACATTGTCGTAACGAGTTTGAACGCCTTTCCAATTTTTTGCAGGGCGAACATTGGCGTACAAATCGTATTTTTGACGCAATGCTACGTTAATACTTCTGAAACCCGCGCCAACTGGGGTGGTCAATGGACCTTTGAATGCGACACGAGTGCGGTCAATTGATTGCATTGTTTCGTCTGGAATTGGCGTGCCGAAAACTTCAAATGCCCCCAAACCCGCGTGAGTTTCTTCCCAATTGATTTTCGCGCCCGAGGCGTTAATAATTTTTACTGCTTCATCCATAATCGATGGTCCGATGCCATCGCCTTTGATAAGTGTTACGCTGTGCATTGTATTTCCTAAATTAAGTTGAATAAGTTGAAAGTGATTTAGCAGTCGGTATTTTACCGTAACACAGGCTCAAAAACTAAAAATGAAACAAAATAAAGATACGTTAATAGAACTTTACAAAAACGCTTGCGAGGTTGAATTGGAGGCTTTTAAACCAGGCAATGTTAGTGTTTATTCAGAGGGTCACGACATGACGGTGGCGGATTTTCGCAAAAGTGCCCAAGTAAGTGCTGTGCCACTTTGTGACGAAAGTTATTCTTTAGGCGAGAAAATTTTTTATGCAACGAAAGCAACTCGTAATGCCGTCGGTTGCAATACAAATTTAGGTATCATTTTGCTATGTGCGCCGTTAATTCATGGCGTGCAAAACTATCCAAATTTGAAATTGCGTGAAGCGCTGGCAAACGTTTTAAAAAATACCACGATTGATGACGCAAATTGGGTATTTAAAGCGATTACCTTGGCCTCACCTGGTGGATTAGGTGAAGTTGAAAAACAAGATGTTTCTCAAAATGCAACAGTCACACTGCAAGACGCAATGCGTCTAGCTTCGAGCAAAGACCGAATTGGGTTACAGTACGTTAGTGATTATAAAGATATTTTCGATTTAGGCGTTTTAAGTTATACTCACGCTTTCAATCGGTGGCAAAAAAAGAGTTGGGCAGCAGTTGCAGTTTATGTAGATTTACTCTGCCAATTTCCTGATAGTCATATCGAGAGAAAATTTGGGAGTCGGTACTCTGCAAGGGTAAAACAAATGATGCTGCAACTTAGCAATGAGCTACACATCACAGATGACCCAGAGCAGGTTAAGCCACTACTTTATCAGATGGATACTGAGCTTAAATCACACGGTTTAAACCCAGGCACATCGGCTGATTTGACGGTGACTACAGTATTAACCGTATTTTTAGAATGTTCTCTCGCGTGTAGAGACAATTTGGAGACATGACAAATGTCGATAGTAGATTCAGTTTTATCATTTTTTAATTCAAAGGGGAAAAATAGCATGGCTAAAATCAACAACTTGCGCGTAGGCGAATCATTAGTAGGCGAAGGCAACGAAATCGCTCACATCGATTTAATCATTGGGCCACGCGGTTCAGCTGCTGAAACAGCTTTCGCAACTGCTTTAACAAATAACAAAGACGGTTTCTCTACATTGTTAGCTGTTGTTGCTCCAAACTTGATGGTTAAACCAGCAACGATTTTGTTCAACAAAGTAACAATCAAAGGTTCTAAACAAGCTGTTCAAATGTTTGGTCCAGCACAACGTGCAGTTGCTATGGCTATTGCAGATTCTGTTGAAGACGGCACAATCCCAGCTGATGAAGCTGACGATTTATTCGTTTCTGTTGGTGTATTCATTCACTGGCAAGCTGAAGACGATGCAAAAATCGAAGAATTCAACTATAAAGCAACAAAAGAAGCATTGGCTCGTGCTATTTCTGGTACACCAACTGCGAAAGAAGTTGTTGCTGCGAAAAAAGAAGCAAAACATCCGTTTGCTGCGAACAGCGTTTAATTCGATTTAAGTCTCACGGCTTAATTTAGAATCAAACAAAAATACCTCGGCTTGCTGGGGTATTTTTTTGCCTAAAATTAGATAGTCTAATCAACCGTAAAACGTAACATTTTAATGATTAC
>CANKON010000098.1 GCA_947484105.1 Methylococcaceae bacterium
AAAGTGTCTTTAGAATTAAACATGAGGACTTGCTCCATAAAAATGATGGGGCAAGCATAACAAGAAAATGCGCTCAAATACAAATCATTCTCATTTGTGCAGTGGAAATTATCATTTTATCAGTCGAATTTGAACCCGTTTTACGGATTGTTCCACGACGTTCAAAATTGCTGCTTGATAAAACCGCAGCTGTGACGACCATACTGCAGCATCGCTATAAATCAATAACGTCGTATCATGAATGACGCAATGCAAAGTATGTTCGGCTAACATTTCTGGCAACACACTTTTCACCATTGACAACAAATCCTGCTGCTGCTCAACTTGCGTGACGAGTTTATCAATCGTTCGGTTATGGAATTCTAAAGCGGATTTAAAACTCATGGTTTAAATAGGATTGTGAAATTTTATGATTTTTAAGTGTATCATTTTCGGATAATTACAAAAGGTGTAATTCTTTTAACCGCTTTGTTTTAAAGCGTTATTTAGATTTTTAATAGGAAAAGTCATGTCTACGTCAGCTACATTTTTTACAAAATTTCAATCATATTCCGAAACGACCATTACAAAAATTCAGAGCTGTCCCCAATATCAAAAAATTCAAGCCTTACCCTCGTTGCAACGGAATTTAACGTGGGCGGGATTATTTTTAGCCAGCCAAATTATTCTCTTTGGCGCGTTGTATTTACTGTTTGGTTATATTGTTGTCATCGGGTTTTTAGCGAGTATTTTAGCGGGATTAGCCACAGGCGTTGGTGCGTTACCTGCGTTCTTTTTTAAAAATATCTCGAACAACTTATTCAATAGTTTGTTGGGTGGCGCAGCAGGCGTGATGCTGGCGGCAACGGCATTTTCATTGCTTGTTCCAGGATTGGATTATGGCAATGCAATGTGGGCGGGGAAGGGGATTTATATCGTTTCAGCGGGCATGATTGTGGGTTCCTTATTTTTGCATTATGCCGATAAGCAATTGCCACATATTCATTTTGATTCACTTTCAGAAACACAATTCAACTCATTAAAAAAAGTTTGGTTATTTATTATCGCCATTACGATTCACAACTTTCCAGAAGGTATGTCGGTTGGCGTGAGTTTTGGTTCGAGTGATTTAAAAAATGGTTTGGTTTTAACGAGTGCAATTGCGTTGCAAAATATCCCTGAAGGTTTGGCAGTGGCATTACCTTTGGTTGGTTTGGGTTATAACAAATGGAAAGCGGTTGGGATTGCGACATTGACAGGTTTAGTTGAACCCGTTGGCGGTTTGTTAGGCATTACGATGGTGACTGTTTTTGAACCGATTTTGCCGATTGCAATGGGTTTTGCAGCAGGCGCAATGTTATTTGTGATTAGTGAAGAAATCATTCCTGAAACGCATTCAAAAGGACGTTCACGTTGTGCCACGTTTTCGTTAATGGGCGGATTTATTTTAATGATGATGCTTGATAATTTACTCGGTTAAAAATGAACGTATTAGATTTTTCCGTTGACAGGATATTGGAGATTTTTAATTTATTTTTCATTACAAATCCTGTCTAAACGCCTCATTTTTGCTTAAACCAGTTAGAATAGCGGCATTGTTAATTATTTCGTCCGAGGACTTTTTTATGAATACAGAAAAATTGATTACTGCTTACAGCGATTTTATGCACCATTTGCACGAAACGATGGAAGAAACATTAAATTCATTCACCGATGCGTTTGAAATTTCAAAAGAAAAAATAGGGGAAAGTAGCGAATTATCGACTGAAGAACTCGAGCATGTTTCCAGTCAAGTTAAACGCGATGTTGAACATGCTGCCCAAAATTTGCCCGCTCACGATAACAATTCGTTGACCGACTGGTTAAAATTTGACATTGAATTGATTGAAAATTTAACGTGGGATGCGTTTTTAAGCGTTGCCGACAAAACGCGCGTGGAATTAGCTGAAATTGAACAACACGCTATGACGCATAAATACAACAGCGGTGATATTACGATTGCGGGAACGTTTGAATGTGATGATTGTAAAAAACACATTGCATTCAAAGTGGCGAGTCGCATTCCAGAATGTCCAACGTGTCACAACCACACCTTTGTTCGTGTCTAAAAACTAAACCAAGGCGCACCGTCATGATTAACAGTGGATTATTAGAAATTTTACTTTTAGCGCAGCATAAATCCGATGCAAAGTTGGGGTGGCATGGCAAACGAGTCGCGTGTTATGCGCGTGAATTGGCAAAAGAATTAGGGCAATCAAGCGATTTTCAAAAACGCATTTTCTTGAGTGGTTTGGTTCACGATATTGGTTTTTTAAAACTCGATGTGGATTTTACCCAGATTGTGCGCGACATGACGTTGCACACGGATGTTGATGTGATTCATAGTCATGTTAAAGAGGGCGTGTATTTGCTTTCAAAAATTATTTCAGACGAAATGGTTTTAGAGGTGGTGCAACATCATCACGAAAAATTCAACGGCGAAGGTTATCCAAACGGTTTAAAAGGGGATGAAATTTCGTTAGCTGCACGAATTTTGGCGGTGGCGGATTTATATGATGCAATGATCGTGGGCGAAATGTTTGGTGAAGAACGCTCTATTCCCGAAGATATTATTCATTATTTGACAACCACCGCGAGCGGTGCGGAACTTGATCCTAAATTGGTCAACGTTTTTTTAGGCATTTTGCAACGCAATCCTGTGTTTTATTTGCCTGTAAAAAATAACGAATTGAATTTGTATAAACTCGTTTATCTTGTGCCTGGAAAATTGGAATCAGGCGATTTATGCGACCAATACGGCACTATTTTAGTTAAACAAGGCGCAGAGCTTACACAACACAAACTCGATAACATTCGTTCAACGTATCCTGGGCAAAAAATTATTTACGTTCCAGAACCCGAAACCACTTAATTTCAAATATAAAAAGGAAAAACTCATGTCAGAATTTACAAATGTTTCCGTCGTCAAAAAAGCCAACGTCTATTTTGATGGCAACGTGATTAGTCGCACCGTGAAATTTGCCGACGGCACAGCTAAAACGCTTGGTTTTATGCAAGCGGGCGAATACGTTTTTAACGTTGGCGTACCTGAAATTATGGAAATCCAAAGTGGTGAATTAGATGTTTTGTTACCAAACGAAGATTGGAAGCCTGTAAAAGGCGGCGAAGCGTTCAATGTGCCTGAAAATTCACAATTCAAAATGCGCGTTCACACGCCCACCGATTATATTTGTTCATTTGTTTAATTTTTAATCTCCCCTTTCACTGATTTTAGGAAAACCATTTTGATTTCTACCGCAAACATCACCATGCAGTTTGGCGCAAAGCCGTTATTTGAAAACATTTCTGTTAAATTCGGCGACGGCAATCGCTATGGTTTAATTGGCGCGAACGGTTGTGGTAAATCCACTTTCATGAAAATTCTCAGTGGTGATTTAGAACCATCTGCGGGAAATGTTAGCCTTTCACCCAATGAACGCTTAGGAAACTTACGCCAAGACCAATTTGCGTTTGAAGATTATCGTGTCATTGACGTAGTGCTGATGGGACACAAAGAAATGTGGGCGGCAATGTCGGAGCGTGATGCCATTTACGCAAATTTAGAAGCCTCCGAAGACGACTATATGCGAGCGGCAGAATTAGAAACGGTATTTGCTGAATATAATGGTTATACCGCTGAATCACGAGCAGGAGAATTATTACTCGGTTTGGATATTCCTGTTGAACAACATTCTGGATTGATGAGTGCCGTTGCACCAGGTTGGAAATTGCGAGTTTTATTAGCGCAGGCTTTGTTTGGAAATCCTGACATTATGTTACTTGATGAACCGACTAACAACTTGGACATCAATACTATTCGCTGGCTAGAAGATATGTTGAACGAGCGGGGTTGTACGATGGTGATTATTTCGCATGATAGACATTTTTTAAACAGCGTTTGTACACATGTTGCCGATATGGATTATGGCGAATTGCGCGTTTATCCAGGAAATTACGACGATTACATGGTGGCTGTAACCGAGGTTAGGGCGCGATTATTGGCTGGAAATGCCAAAAAGAAAACTCAAATCGTTGAGTTACAAGCGTTCGTTAGACGTTTTTCTGCGAATGCGTCAAAAGCCAAGCAAGCGACTTCTCGCGCTAAACAATTAGATAAAATCCAATTGGACGAAGTCAAACCGTCTAGTCGTGTCAATCCCTTTATTCGTTTTGATGAAACCAAAAAATTGCACCGTTTAGCAGTCGAAGTTGAAAATTTAAGTAAAGGTTATAGCGACAATCACCCGTTATTCAAAGATTTTAAAATGATGATTGCCGCTGGCGATCGCGTTGCAGTTATTGGCGCGAACGGAATTGGTAAATCGACGTTACTAAAAACGTTGGTCGGTGAATTACAGCCCGATATAGGCAAAGTAAAATGGGCTGAAAATGCGGAAGTCGCTTATTTTGCTCAAGACCATGCCGCTGATTTTGCTGAAGACATCACATTGGTTGAATGGATGACGCAATGGCGCAAAGAAAGTGACGATGATCAAGCTATTCGCGCCGTTTTGGGACGCTTGTTATTTTCACAAGACGATATTAACAAATCGGTTAAAGTCCTTTCGGGTGGCGAACAAGGACGAATGTTGTTTGGTAAATTGATGCTACAAAAGCGCAATGTTATGGTAATGGATGAACCGACCAACCATTTGGATATGGAATCGATTGAATCACTCAATACCGCATTGGAACATTATCCAGGCACGTTAATTTTCGTTAGCCATGATCGGGAATTTGTATCGTCATTAGCGACGCGCGTGGTTGAAATTACCGCTCACGGAATTTTTGAATTTAATGGCACTTACGAAGAATATTTGGAAAGCCAAGCGTAAAAAATTACTGTGAAGCACTTAGTTTTATTACACGGTTGGGCGATGCACAGTGAAATGTGGGGCGATTTTGCTACGCAACTTTCGCAACATTATCGTGTGACATCGGTCGATTTACCGTCACGTGATAACTTAAACGACATAGCAGATGCAATTGTGGCGGAATTAAATGACGAACCGTTTTATATTTTAGGTTGGTCATTTGGCGGAACGGTCGCGTTAAAAATAGCAGAACGTTTTCCAAATCAAGTTCAAGGTTTAATTTTAATGGCGGCAAATCCCTGTTTTGTCGCTAAAGAAAATTGGTCGGGAATGCCACAAAAAACGTTTAATACGTTTGCTGAACAATTTCATGCGAATCCAGCCACCACGTTGCAACGTTTTTTGAATTTACAATTACAAGGTTTTCCAACATTTTTAAAAGACGTTAAGCGTCGATTTTCTTCAGCAAAACACATTCCCAAATTAGCAGATTTAGAAACCAGTTTGATGTTGCTAAAAACGAGTGATTTACGCAACGTTTTAAAAAAATTAACGTGTCCAATTACCGCGATTTTGAGCGACAACGACGCGCTGATTCCCATTCAAATTGGCGAAAAGATGCAAGCGTTACAACCAAATTTACAACTCATTACGTTAAAAAATGCGACTCACATTCCTTTCATTACACAGCCTGAAAACTGTTTAGATGCCATTTTCGATGCCATTAGATAAAACCAGAATCAAGCAGTCGTTTGGCAATGCGTCACAAACTTATGACAATGTTGCCGAATTACAGCGCAACGTTGGGCGTGATTTATTGCAAAATTTTTTGCCTGAAAATTTAACGGGAAACATTATTGATTTGGGTTGCGGAACAGGTTTTTTAACGCAAGCATTATTGCCGTATTGTGAAAATTTGATTGCGTTAGATTTAGCATTGCCCATGTTACAAACGACTCGTGAAAAATTGCATCATTCAGTCTATTATGTTTGCGCGGATGCTGAAAAATTACCCTTTTCAACTGAAAGCATCGACACGATTTTTTCAAATGTTGCCTTGCAATGGTGTGTGCCGATTGATAACGCGTTAAACGAAATTCAG
>CANKON010000099.1 GCA_947484105.1 Methylococcaceae bacterium
TAGCAGTGTATTACGCGCTTAATTTTTCAAATTAAATGGAAGTTATTTGTGATTAAATTTTTTATGTTGTTTTTTTTCGTACCAATTGTCTTACCAGTTCTATATTACAAAATAGCGGTAAGAACATGGTTAATTGAAAGCATAGGAGGAAAAATAATTTTAGCGATTGCGATTTACGCTTCTACTATGGTTCTAATTCCACTATCGGAATACTTATTTACATTAAGTTTTTTAATTGGGCTTGGCGAAACTGGAACTTGGATATTCACTGGATGTGCTTATCTTATTATTTCTTGGATGTTGATTTCATTTTTAGCTGAAAAAATTTCAAATGGTCAAAAAAAATTATGAACAATTCAATAACAGTAACAACAAAAGAAGAGCTTAAATCAGCAAGGGACGAGAAATTTCAAGAAATAATAGTGACAGATAGCCTCGCAAATCAGTTAAAGAAAACCAAGCCAATTGCATTTATGAGCGCGATAACATTAGGAATAATAGCCGCCGCCATCGCCGCCACACCATTTACTGGAGGGCTATCGGCAGGAGCGGGACTTGTAGGGGTTGCGACATTATCAGGTCTTGAAATAGCAACAATAATAATCGCGGCTTCAATCGGAATTACGTTAATCGTCGCCGTTTTCAAAGATTACGAAGAAATCTCGTACAAAGACGGCGAAATGGTTTTAAGAAGAAAGAAGAAATAAAACAATGTGCATTAAACCAGAGCCATTTATCTACATTTGCGCGTCATGCGGGTGGAGTAAAAAAATTTCACCAAAAAGCGATTGTTTGATGCCAAGCGACCATTACAAGAAATGCCCAGTTTGCGATTCAGAAAAATTAGAAACAAAACAATCAATTTCAATCATAAAAAAAGCATTAAGTAATTTATTCAACTAAAAATGAGAGAATCATTATGACAGTAGAAAAAATAGCAACATATCTACAAGACAGGAACGGCGTTTTTTTCCAGCCAAATGAAACAGAGCCATTTACAGGGATATACGTTACAAATTTCAAAAACGGTCAGAAAAAATACGAAGGACATTTTAAAGACGGCAATAGAGATGGATTTCAAACCGATTGGTTTAAAAACGGACAGAAAAGCCACGAAGGACATTTTAAAAACGGTAAAAAGGACGGATTGCATACGGAATGGTTTGAGAACGGGCAACTAAATTTAAGAAAGCATTATGAAAAAGGCGAAATCACAAATCAAACCGCATATCACAATTAAAACGCTCTTGCGCTTGTTTAAAGCATCATAACGCAACAGCGAAAATAAAATAATAACAAAATCAACAACTTATAAAATACGATAGACATAAAAAAACCCGCTTTGATGTTTGCACCATCTGCGCGGGGTACTTCGGAAACCTCACATGAACAGAACTCATGAAAGATGTCACAGAAAAATTCTAGCACGCCGCAATTAGCGCGTAAATATATCTACATCCCGAAATTGCACGGGGTGGCGCGTAAATATCGCGCAACGTTATCGGGCAGCGTGTTGACGTTATCGAATTATTTACCCAAAAAACCACAAAACGACGATAAAAAAAGCGTTTTAACCGCAGAAACCGCCCCCGCAAAAGAACCAACGAAACGCGGCAAAGTGACGGGTTTTAGTATTGCGAGCAAAAGACGGCTGGTTAAATACTCGCGCGAAATCCCAAAAGACCGATTTAAAAGTTTTATTACGTTGACGTACCCAATCGCGCCAGACCCGTTGGAGGCAAAAGCGCATCTCGACCGAATTATTCAAGAAATTAGACGGCTAGTCTCTCCATTGGACGCGCCGCGCCGCGCCGTCCCGTGCGCCAAACTCGCAACAGGCGCGAAAAAGCCGCGCCGCTCGAACAGTGCCGCGTCGCCCCGTGCCGCCCCGCCGCTTCTCTGAAAAATACGAACGGGAAGCGAAAAGCGAACAGAAAAAAAAATCGAACTCGCGAAAACGCGGGAACAAAAAGCCAACAGAGCTATCTATCCTTTGGGTAATGGAGTTTCAAGAACGCGGGGCGATTCACTTTCATTTATGGTGCAGTCATTTTGTTGGCAAAAATCGCCTGCGGTTACTTTGGAATCGAATCATTAACACACCTATCGAAACACCATCAACCGACGTGCGAGCGTGGCGAGCTTATTCAAAAAGCGGCTTGAGTTGCTACGTTGCAAAGTACGCCAACAAACAAATGCAAAAAACATTACCGCCAGAACTTGCCGAACAAGGCGCGGGGCGTTGGTGGGGGATTATCGGAGATGTAAGCCGCCCGTTATTTGTTACCACCGAAATCACGGCGGAAGATTGCGAAGAATTCAACAAAAGAGCCGCCGAACTCAATTACAAACACATTCAAAACGAATGGGTACGGCTTTATGTTGTGCCAGAAAATGAGCGCGACACGTTACAAAAACTGCTCGAATCCATCAGGCAAGAACGAGAAGACAGACTTCAAAAAGCGGCGGAATCGTATAAACCTCCCATCGAAAAACCACCCGATTAAACAGCACGTCGAGAGCTTGAAAGCCCTTGTATAATGCCGTTTTGAAATCAAAACAGGCTGAAAAAATGACGGCGGACGAAATCGACCAATTATTAAACGACAACGCGGCGAGTTATTGGCTCAAATCGGCATTAAGTAGCGCGTTAAAACGCGACCCAATCGACGCACTGAACGACGCAGAGATTTTATTTTCTACGTTGTTTCGTCGTGCGTCCGCGATTTTGAACGAATGCGAAAATCCGCCGCATCAAAATTGCGCCTTGTTGTAAGCGATTGCACAGAAAAAACGCACCATCAATCAAGAAAATCGGAAATTGAGCATGAAATTTATCCGAATCAACAGCAGAAACCGAAGCCAGCCAGAGCTAAAAACCAAGACGGGCTATCGCGGCAACGTCATTGCAAACCAAATCATTAGCAAAAAAAGCAACATTCTCATTACGGGAAACCATCACAGCGGGAAAACTCGTGCAATCACGCGACTTTTTGAAAACGCGCAAGAAATTTGGTCGGCACAAATCCGCCCGTATTCATACACTCGCGCCACCGTCACCACGACAAAACCAATGTTAAAACCAAACGAAGACCGCGAAGCGTGGACATATCCGCCAGCGGTTTTTATTTGCGGCAGTGCGCCGTTAAGCAAATGGACAGACCACGCAGGCGTTGAGAAATGGCACAACGAACAAGAACCCGCGCAACCCTACGCAAAAATCCCCGCATGGAAACGTTGCGAACTGTTGCCGAAGTATTTACGGGCAACCCGCGCCGTTTTATTTGTCGATGACGCGCATAAACTCACAGGGCGAAAATTAGTCATTGCGAAAGAGTGCATCGACAGAGCGCACCGCGTCGTTTTGGCTTGCAATGACGAAAACCGTTTAAGCCCGTCAATCCGTCGCCCGTTCTTAGAAACCAAGCCGCAAGAAATCCGCCTCACGTCCGAGGTCGCTTATGATGCAACTCATGTACTGGTTTGGTTATTTGTTGCGCTTGCTATGTTCGCAGGTTCGCCAGAACTTGCCGCACTAATCGGCGTTTTTGAATTGATGAAAGGGGGCAGACGTGCAAGCAAACAAGATTAAAACCGCGTTATTTTTGGCAATCGCAATCAACGCACACGCCGAAGAAATAAAAACGCCGTATCAAGTGCCAACGTTCACAGGGGAAAACATTGATTTTCACGAAATAAAACCAGAACCGAATCCCGCAAAAACCGTTGACGCAGATTTGATTGTTAAAACCGTCAACGCTTGCTATCCAGTACCAGCCATGAATTTAGACGTAAGCGTAAAAGTCGGCACGAATTACCGCCCGATAAACGCAAACACGATTCAAACCGCCGACAGCGCGAATTATTACGCAGGCGTTGTTGCGTCGATGCCGTTGTATTCAGGCGTTGAAATCGACAAAGAACAGAAATTAGCCATCGACCGAAAAGAGAAAACAGCGGGATTAGTCGCACAAATGTTGACCGCGTTAAGCACCAAGCGCAGAGCGGAACGAATGCTAACGCTTTACGCTTCGCTTGAAAAACGTAGTCAAAAGCGCGTTGCAGACGGGATTGTTGCCGTCGATGAGCAGATAGGATATTTAGAAAAAGTCGCCACAACACGGGGCGAACTTGACGGCGCGAACGCGCAAATCGAAGGCGCACGCCTCGCATTGATTCACCAATGCACCGACAACGACATTGAGCGATTGAATAATTTTATTTTGAGTGAAATTTTCTAATGAAATGGCAAAACCACATCATCATCGGCGCAAGTTTCGGAGCGGTCATCAATCCGTTAATTATTCCAGTTGCCGTCTTGGGTTCAACCGCGCCCGATTGGATTGAATACATTCTCAAAATTTGCGGAAAAAAAGTTAAACATCGAGGCGTTACGCACGTTGTTTTGTATTGGCTCGCCGCAATCGCATTTTTTAAACTCATCATCGACTATCACGCAATCGGTTTAGGCTTTGCAATCGGCGGTTTTTCTCACGTTATCGCCGATTCTTTCACAATCGCAGGCGTGCCATTTTCGCCAACATCGGACGCACGTTTTCATTTATTTGGCGGGAAATTGCGGACAGGTAACGCGGGGGAATACGTTGTTGCGGGAATTATTGCGTTACTTTGCGCGGGTTGGGTTCACTTATCACCCGCAAGTTTTAAGAATGCACCAACGGCAGAAACCAGCGGATTTTTGCCATTTTTTTACGATTGGAAAAAAGAATATGACAGCGGCATCGTTGATGGCGCGGAGTGGCGCGAAAACAGATTGAAGTTTATTTGAAATATGTATATTGTGCTTACATGAAAATTACTTTTGACCCCATTAAAAACAAAGCCAATCGTTTAAAACACCGCGTCGATTTAACAGAAGTTGAAGCCGTTTTTTATGACGACCGCGCAATAACGATTGAAGACAAAGACCACGCAGAAGAACGCTTTTTTACGTTGGGAATAGACGGTTTTGGACGGTTATTAGCAGTTTCATATCATTATCGAAACGAGGACATTCGCGTTATTTCAGCACGTCTCGCCGAGCCTCACGAGCGGCGCGCTTACGGAGAGGACTAAAAAACATGAAAGCAGAACTTGATTTTTCTACAGGTAAGCGCGGGGCAGTGATAAGCGACACGGGCAAAAGTCGAATCACTATTTTTTTGGATAAAGACATTTTAAACGAATTTAAACAACGCGCCGCCGCGTCGGGAAAAGGCTATCAAACCTTGATTAACGACACATTGAGAGCCGATTTAAAAGACAGTGCCACGCCGTTGACCGTTAAAACATTGCGAAAAGTGTTACGCGAAGAATTAGCCAGCGCATAAAAACAAGAATCGGCAAGTCGTGAAAGTTTCGCGAAGTCACGGCTTGCGGGGAAAAAGCACCCCGCGCCTGCAAAAATACGCCCCCGCCCTTACCGCTGTTCGCTCGCTTCGGGACAAGCCCTTGCTTGCTCTCCGCTCACGGGACGGTTGCATTGTGCGGCATGAGAGTCGCGTTAAATCTCAAACGTTTGTGCCGCTTGTTTAATTTGAAAAGAGCAAAAACCAAAGCAAAAGATGTTGACGTTTTGAAATAAAAACATAAAATAAAGACGTTATTATGTACTAGCAAAAAAAAGGGGGTTATATGAATAACGATTTAACCGCGATGGTTATTGGTAATTTGAACAAATTAACCAGAGAAGATGTAAGAAGCATTTCAGCAAAGATAAATGCTAAGACGGGAAAAGAAGAGTTTGAAATAAATTTAAATGACGGTAGAACTTTAATTCAAACAAATTTTCTTTCTGGAATTTCAGAAAGAGCAACTGTCGAACTCCCCGAATTCAAATCAATTACAGAAAGAAATGACGCAATCCGTGAAATGAGTAATCACGGGCGAACCCAAACAGAAATAGCAAGA